>NZ_DKJS01000045.1:102348-177833 GCF_002455205.1 Lysinibacillus sp. UBA6686
TTATGCCGAGGCATAATTGATTCTCTCTCTATAAAAGTAATCTCTCTAATTATAACATAGAAAACATGCTTACAAGTATCACCATTGCAATCATCGACAAAATATGACATGCTTAAAAGAGAGAGAAAAGAACTAGGAGAATGTTGTAGTGATTAAAGAGTGGGATTACCTACGTGTGGTGGCGTGTCTGTCTATTTTACTATTACACACATCTTCATGGGTTATTATGGAGGTTGGGGTAGAGCCAGAGCAGACGATCTATCTTTTTTTAAGGATTGCATTGTGCTATGCGACACCGACGTTTATTGTATTGTCTATTTTAATATTGGCTAATCGTTATCATGAGAAACTACCGAGGAATTTTTGGTCGAGTAGGATTCAATATATTTTTATTCCCTATTTAGTATGGGCTTTTATCGATGCAGTAGTTGTTGAGTCCATCTATCGAAAGGGTTTATTATGGGAAAAGTATTTTGATAATATTGTTTATGGAGAGTTTGTTGGCTGGTTTGTTGTGGTTATTATGCAGCTATATGTGATCTTTACGCTGCTAACACGTTTTAAATGGTCTATAGTATGGTTTTTACCATTAAGTGTGTTGGTTACGCTTATTCATCATACTGTGATTTTATTGCCCTATCCTATTTTTCAAGAAAATAGTATTTGGCTACGATTTTTCTTTACGGGCTGGCTAGGTTATTTTGCTGTTGCCTATGTAATTGGGATCTATTATGCACAGATTGCAGCATTAGCTCGAAAATATCGATATGCGACGGTTGTATTAGTTGTGCTGTCTGCCGTCTTTTTGTATATTCGTTTGCTTTTAGGTTACGTAGAGGTGCATTCAAGGCGTCTCGATTTAATACCATTTGTGATTAGTATGGTGCTATTTGTGATTGCCTGGGGGCAGTCTTTACCATATACAAAAGCTGTTAAAGTGCTGAGTCAATATGCGTTTATGATTTATCTCATGCATTGGGAGGTTTTGCGTTTATCAACTGGCTGGTTTGTAGAGCATTTCGATAGTACGCTAGTCCGTGTACCATTGTTGTTGCTATGGACGTTAGCTGTTTGTTTACTGTTGACCAAAATCATTTCATTACTGCCATTTAGTCAATTTATTGTGGGGAAAATAAAAAAACGTGCTACACAGTAAAAAGCAGTGATTTCTTTTAAATTAGAAATCACTGCTTTTTTGTATCATCGCCAGTAGCTTCACCGAGATCGCCGCTAGAAGTTTTAATATCGCCGGTAACCTCAACACAATCGCTGGTAAAAGTAAAAATACCGCCGCTAGTTTACAAAGTAAATCATTCTGGCATTAATTTTAAATTTCGATCATTGTATGCTAGTACGACATAATCTGGATGTAGATTTTGTAAATATGGAATAACATCCTTCTCCAAGTATCGTAAATCCAAAATAGTTAGCTTTTTAAAATGGCTAGCTACATGAAATTGAATAGCATTAAAATAGGAATCTTTGATGACAACAATATGCTTATCACTGTCATAGTCTTCATTAACTATTGTCAGCTCTGCAAAGTCTCTGCTATAGGCATCTGCATAATTTACGACTGTGTCAGGGCTCATTTTTTTTGCACGACCATATACAGCTTCGTATGGGGCCGTTACGCCTCCCTCAATTGTACCGTCATAGATTGTGAATTGTGTTGCAAACGAAGGTGGTTCGTTATAGCAAATTTGATCGTGATTGTTGACGGTCATATATAAGATTTTATTCCAGGAGCCAGCAAACTTATTGGGTAAGCAATAGGCGTTGTCTTCCTTGTAGGGAATAGGCTGAATAGCTTCACCAAGTCGCTCGCTCATTGTTTTTATTAGTGCCTCGTAGCCTGTGTATGCACCGCGCATAGTCCAGTGATGATCTGTTTTAAAGAAGTACTGTTCTGCAGAGAAGTCAGTCTTCATTTTATCATAGAGACGGATATTGTCGACGCCAGCAGCCGTAACAAGCTTATGTAAGCGCTCATTATTGGCTATTCCAGCATCCTCTGGCATATAGCTAGGACTTGGCACCCGTGAGTAAGTTGCCTTCGCTGGCAGTGAGTAAAACGTAAACGGAATTTCTTTTTCAGCTAATCCCTCATTGAGCTTTCGCAAATCATTGGCAAAGGCAGCAAGTTCCTCATCAGATTTTGCTGGAGCTGGCTTTGAAATAATCCAGCCACTAGTATCGTCTACTGCGTACTTATCGTTTAAATAGGTTTTGCCAATTGCTCGCTGGAAGTGCACATAATTACGCATCCATGTATCACGGGCAGGAAATTGATCAGAAATATAGAATTCTACCTGTTTTGACCATGCGCCAGAGAAGATTTCCTGTGAGCTAGGTGATAGATTGGCAGTTTCTAATGGACGATTTTCCATTTCTGACTGTTTACGATCCACAGTCAGAGCATGTATGACGAGACCACCGAAAATGATGCAAAAAAAAGTTATTGGTAATAGATACATTTGAATTTTTCGCATGCTGTCCCACCTAGAATCTAAAGTATATAAATGGATTATGTGTTGCGTTGACTAAAAACATGGTGATAAAGAGTAACAGTGCACCATAGTAAATTGTTTGTCCAAGACGTAGGCTCCAGTCAAATGTTAGAGAACTAGTAGCTCTTTGTTCACTCCAAGTTTGATATAGTCGATAGATTGGCATTGCGAAAATAATGGCAATGACAAAATATACTGCATAATCCTTTGTTAGTAATATCGTTTCATAATTATAAAGTGCTGCATCGGATAGTCCAAACATCGTTTTAATAAAGCTAAAAGCATATGTAAAGTCATTCGCTCTAAAGAATACCCAGCCGATCATCACAATAATAAGTATATAAATATGGCGTAGGAATCGAGGTAAACGTTCTAGCCATTTTAAAAGCACCCATTTTTCAAGGCAAATTAATAGTCCATAATAAAAGCCCCATGCCATAAACGTCCAGCTAGCCCCATGCCAAAAGCCTGTTAATGTCCAAACTATTAATAGATTTCGATAAAGCTTCCATTCATGACTAACGCGGCTGCCTCCAAGTGGGAAGTAAACATAATCTCTAAACCAGCTACTGAGTGATATATGCCAGCGACGCCAGAAGTCTGTTACTGATTGGGCAATATACGGATAGTTAAAGTTCTCCTCAAATTTAAAGCCAAATATCCGCGCTAACCCGATGGCCATATCACTATAGCCTGAGAAATCAAAATAAATTTGAAGCGAGTACGCTAGAATTCCTATCCACGCAGTCCCTGTTGTTAAATCTCCGCCTGATAAACTAAAGACATGATCAGCAACCTCGCCCATTGGATTGGCTATCAATACTTTTTTAGCTAACCCTTGTACAAAACGACGGGTACCAATCATCCAATTCTCCGCTGTGGAGAGTCGTTTTTTAATTTGCTCTGCAACAGTTTGATAACGAACAATCGGTCCTGCCACAAGCTGTGGAAACAATGTAATGAAAAGTGATAAATCCAAAAAGTTACGTTGGGCTTTAACATCCTTTCGATAAACATCAATTACATAGCTAAGAGCCTGGAACGTGTAGAATGAAATGCCAATTGGAAGAGGGACAGCCTGCCATTCAATTGCTTCCTCTAAATAGTTGTTTATGATGTCCACAAAAAAGCCGGCATATTTGTAATAGCCTAGAATAGCTAAGTTACTGACAATTACTAACCAAAGAAGGGCTTTTCGTTTAGACTGCGAAATCGTATTTTCAATGACTATGCCCAAAATATAATTGAGTAAAATTGAAATCATCATTAAAAGTACATATCTCGGTTCGCCCCATGCATAAAAGAATAGGCTAGCCAATAGTAAAATCGTGTTGCGTAACATCTTTGGAGAGATGAAGTACACAATGAGCACTAATGGCAAAAAGACATATAAAAATATAAGGCTACTAAAAACCATTCCTTCAAATCCCCATCTCTTATTTATATTGTAAATGCATCTACATGGTCACTGTGAAGATTGCCATATACATTGCTTATACTGCTATAAACGGTTTAAAACATCTAAATTAACTGATAATCTGCAAAACTGCTAGAAAGTTCTAATATAATCAAGGAAATGCATGAATAAATTACCTACCTTATTGTAACGTAAATTCACGAATTGTTCACCAGTGGATTTTTACTAAATAATGGGTAAAAGTCGATTTTTGTCGAATTTTAGTTGGTAAAAATGACATGGGCAATATGGTATATTTTTCGCGTGGCAGTAAGGTTTGTATGTTAATTTTAAGGATGGGTGCTCCCTATCTGTTTAAGTAAAATATGGTTATAAACCCTCTATAAATCTAGATTTACCACATATTTCATTCCAAATCTTGCCCTTTGAAATTTATTATCTTGTAATCTTATAATAGATTCGTAGTCACCAAAAGTGGCTAATTTATCTAGGAGGTTATTGCATATGAAACAAAAATATAGTAAGTGGGTTGTCGGCGCAGCATCAGCAGCCCTAGTAGCATCAGCAATCGTACCAGTAGCAAGCGCAGCAAGCTTTTCTGATATTGAATCAAGTGACCACAAGGAGGCTATCTTAGCATTAGCAGATGCTAAAATTGTAGCTGGCTATCCAGATGGAACATTCAAGCCAAATGCAGTTGTTACTCGTGGGAACGTAACAAAATTCTTAGGGAAATGGTTAGTATCTGAAAACTATGAGATTCCTACAGATTATGCTACAGAAGCACGCTTCACTGACCTACCAACAACAGCTCCAGACAAAGAGTTATTACAATATGCAGCTCTTGTAAAAGATGCTGGCGTATTCAAAGGCTCAAATAACCAATTAATGCATACAAATAACATGAACCGTGAGCAAATGGCAGTTGTTTTAGTACGTGCTATCAAAACGGTTTATAACGTAGATCTAGTGGCAGATTATAAAGAATCTGACTTCAAATCAACAATCACTGATTTAGACAAAGCTACAGCTACTGAAAATCGTGAAGCAATCATCGCGTTAGAATATGCTGGACTTACAAACGTGAAAGCGTTCAATCCTAAAAACACATTAACACGCGGTCAATTTGCATCATTCTTACACCGTACAATTTCTAACATCGGTGAAGAAGCACCTTTAACTGTTAAAGAAGCTAAAGTTGTAGATGCAACTACATTAGAAGTTACACTTTCTGATGACAAAAAACATACAGTAACATTACCAACTCCACTTCCAGAAAATATAGAAACAAATGTAGAGTTTGTAATTGATGGTAAAACTTATTCAGCTGTAGTTACATATGTAACTGAGTTAAAAGTAAAAACTGTTGATGCAGTCAATGCAAAAACATTAGCAGTAACATTCAACAAACCAGTTGAAACAGAAAAAGCTAAATTTGAGCTTAAAAAAGATGGCTTCAAATCTAACTTTACTTCTATTACATGGAACGAAGACAAAACTGTTGCAACAATTGAATTAACTAGCAAAATTACAAAAGGCGAATTCACAGTTAGCGTATCTGGCGTTGCTGATCAAGCAGTAACTGGCACTGTGAAAACGGAAGACGAAAAAGTTGCTGGTATTGAAATTCTTGGTGAAGTAGCCCCATCTACAAGCAACACAACAGCTACAGTTGGCTTCCAAGTAAAAAACCAATATGGTGAAGATATTACAAAGCTTAATGCTTCTGCTTTAACATTAACTGCTGCAGGCGCTGATTCAGCTATTGCTAATGCAGATGGCTCTATCACAATTACAAAAGCTGCAGGACTTAAAGAAGGAGATAAAGTAGTTGTGACTGCTATCCACGGTCAAACTGCAACAACAACTACTAAAACTGTAACAGTTTCTGCTAAAACTGTAGCATCTGATATTACTATTGGCGCTCTTTATAATAAAGATGGCAAAGCATTCAGTGAAGATGTTAATTTAGCAAAAGATAAATTCTATCTTCCTGTTACTGTAAAAGATCAATATGGTAAAGAAATTACAGATCTTAACCGTTTAAATGGAGCAAATTCTGAGGTTCTTGTAACAAACACAAACCAAGCTGTTGCGACATTCGGTGCGTTTGAAAAACAAACTATCGACGGAAAAGATGTAATCGTATTACCTGTTACAAACATCGTAGCAGCTGGTGACACAAACGTAATTGTGATTGCTAAAGCAACTGGTAAAAACGGTCAAACTGCAGTAAAGGTAGCTGAGGGTGTACGTGCTGATTCAGTTACATTAGGAGCACCAACAAAAGTTGTCACTGCGGGAGCGGATATTTTATTCCCGTTATCTGTATTAGATAAACAAGGCAATGTCATTAAAGAAGCTACTGCATTAAACGGCACTAAAGGTATCACAATTACTGGCGGTACTTTATTTGAAAAAGACGGTGAGCTTTATGCAAAAGTAGCAGGAGCTGGCGTAGTAGAAAACACACCAGTAACAGTTGTTGTTACTTCTTCAACTGGCAAAGTGGCTACACAAACAGTTATTCCTAAAGCTGCAACTGCACCAAAAGTAATTACTGGCTTAGATAGCAAAGTAAGCACATCTATCCGTGAACTTACAGGTGCTAAAGTTGACATCTCAGCAAAAGACATCGTAGTGGAAGATCAATTTGGTCAAGTAATTTCTACAGACGAGCTTCTTGCAAAACTTGCAACTGCAGACTACACAATTAAAGCATTTACAGATGCGGATGCACCATTTACTGTAACTGGTGAAATTAAAAATGCTGCTAACAACAAAATTACAGTAGAATACAAAGCAGGCGCTACGAAAACTACTGCAAACGTTACATTTAAGCTTGTGAAAATTGCAGACAACACTGCTAACGAAGCAAGCTCTTACTCAAAACAATTCTCAGTAGTAAAAGATAGCTCATTCACTTCTTATAAAGTAGAAGATATCAAACCTATCTATGTAACTGATGGTGCTATCCCAGCTGGTTATGGTAAAGATATCGTTGTAAAAGCTGTAACAGCAAATGGTGGAGAAGTTACACTTTCAGCTGGCTCTGATTACACTGTAAAATCAGCAGTTCTTACAAGTGTAGCTGATGGTAATATTACGACTACTGACGCTGCGAATGTAGTGTTTGATAAAGATGCAAAAACAGCGACTGCAAAAGTAACAATTACAATCAATGCTACAGGTGAAGAAATCGTTAAAGATGTAACTTTCTCTAACGTTGCACCTAAAGTTGAAAAAGTAGCTGTTGTAGAAAACAACAAAGCTGCTAACTTTATTGCAGGTGAATCTGTGAACCTTGTAACAACTCACTCTTACAATGTAGATACAACATTCAATTTAGATGCATTCTTCGGTTTAGCGGACGTAGTTGTTACTGACCAATACGGTGTAATGGCACAAGTTGATGAGAATGGTGCTAACAAAGGTAAAGCAACATTCAACGGTGTTGCAACTGCTGCTACAACTTTAACTTTATCTAAAGTTTCTGGTGAAGTAGTATTCAGCAATAACGGTACTGATACTGCAGCCGCTACAGGTAAAGCAAACGACGTATTCAATGCTCGTGTGAACATTGGTGGTCAAAGTGCAACACCTGTAAAAGTGACAGCAAAACAGGACTTCAATAAATAAGATAGTTTTTCTAAACAGTGGAGATTCGAGTAAATCGAACACTCCACTGTTTTTTTCTGGTTAAAATACTAGAAAAGCTGGGCTATCAGTGTTGTGTTGGTATATTATGAAACTTTTGGTTTCTCTTACACGTATTATCATAGTAAAATAGATAAAACGTGTTGAGGAGTTGAACTGGTGAAGAAGCATACTTTATTTCAGGGCGCATTAATTGCTGCTCTAACAACAAGTGCTATTGTGGTACCGACTGCACAGGCAGCAGAAAAATTTACGGATGTTGATTATACACAGGAATATGGGGCTGCTGTAAAGGACTTGGCGGTGCAGGGGATTATAAAAGGATATGCGGATGGTACATTTAAACCATTTGCTGATGTTACGCGTGGACAGGCTGCGAAAATTGTGGCCAATGTATTACATTTAGATACAAAGAATGTAGAAGACCCTAAATTTACTGATGTTAAGCCGAGTGACGACTATTATGGAGCTATTGCAGCCTTGGCAAATAAAGGGGCGTTACTAGGCTTGGCTGATGGTAGCTTTGGTGTCAATCAAGCTATTACACGTGAACAATTAGCACAAATGTTAACGGCTGCTTACCAGTTAGAAAGCACTGACGTGGATAATTTACCCTTTACAGATATTGTGAAATATTCCGAAGCTTATTATGCGATAGCGCCATTGTTTGAAAATCAGATAACGAAGGGGATTACGCCAACAAAGTTTGGATTAAAGGAGACTGTAAAACGTTCACAGCTTGCAGTATTTATTCAGCGTATGGAGGCTATGCAGGCTAAACGAGTGACCCAAACGTTTATGGCAAAAGATCTTGATTCTAATTTTATTGAGGCATATGCAACAGATAATCAGTCGATAGATGGTGAGCATGAATCTTTCCGTATGTATCAAACTAATAATGAAGTGAAAATTGAGGCATTACGAGAAGGATCAGGCTACTTTATGCTAATGGGCTACAATATCGATAATGAAGAAAATTTTGAAATGATAGAGATGATGAAATATAAAGTTACTGTTAGCAAAGTAGATGGTAAGCTTCAGATGAATTGCCAGCAATCCGATGAGGTGACTCCAGGCATAGCAATGCTGTTGGAGGAGGATTTAGGTTTTGATCCAAAAAACATTCAGCTAACGACGGCTGGGGGACATGCTGTAAGTGAAAAAGTATACAGCTATCAGCCAGTGAATTTTGAGGGCTGGGAAGAAAAAATGATTCCAAAAGGTGGAAGCTATGAGCTAAAGCTGTTGCAAGCAGGTGATTATATTGCAACATTATCAGACGGTAAAGGTCAATCCGTACGAGTTGGCATTCATGCCGAATCGAGCGGCTATGATATATATACAACGTCCGCAGTTGAAATAAACAGTGCATTTATTTCAATGAGTGATATTGGCTTCACAGTAAAGGATATTAAAGTAGAGCAATATACAGGAGCAAGATATGATCATCAAATCATCGATGCGGAGCTTTCACCAGGGGGTGTTACGATAAAGGGAGTAGCTAAAGAGGATTCGCTTTTCTCTATTCGTCTAACTGGTACAAAAGGTGAGAAGCTTTATGTTCATGGCATGATCTATGAAGTAAGTGGAGTCACAACGATGTATTATGAGTTTGCAACAGAGGAACAAATGAAGAATACACCCTTTTATTAAAAGGTACCACGTTGTTGAAATCCTACTATGTCAATGAAATCAAGGTGTCAAATAAAAAAAGTATAGCCCTTTTTCAAAAGGTGAGGTTTGTCTCCGTACCGACTGAGTGCTTTCCTGGGGGCGTCCGATGAGCCACTCAGTCTACACTTCAACCAACCACTACTCAAAGTATCTACTTTCGGCATTTTTGTAGTGATAAATTGATGACTTAGCCATTTCATTATTTATTATTGAATAAGTATAGTGCCTTGGTAACATTTTTCTATGCAAAAGCAGATTAGCACTTTATGTAAAGTTACGAAGTAGTTTTATGCATAAATTAGGTTGGCGGCTAAAGAATTTTACCCCTATTCTATCCATTTAATGATGATGGGTAACATGCCTTTACTTTACTTTTGAGAGAAGAAAATATTTAAAGTTTTAACTATTGCTGATTGGAGTGGAAGGCTACTCGACCATAGCTGTCAACTTAAGAAATGTGTACTTCTTCTAAAAAGTGGTATAGATATATACAAAACTTTTTTGGGAAGGGGTGCTTTTGATGTCGACACCGAAACATATACAATTACTCCAAAAGCTATTTGAAGTCATTTGTCCTGAAAGAGTAGATGAAATAGCCAAAGAAACGGGTTTTATTCAAAGAAAGCGACTAGTCTCTGCGAGTGACTTCCTATCCTTATTGTTTCATGTCCATGGGAATTTAGCAGATTGCTCAATCCAAGAGTTATGTACAACCTTACAAATGAAACAAGCCATTTCCATTAGTCGGGCAGCCATGGATAAAAAATTTACCCCGGAAGCCACGGCTTTTTTACAACGACTCATTCAAGAATTCGTATGGGCACAACATCAACTATCTTTTTCTTCGCTCTCTCTGTCTGAACCATGGCCATTTACCAGTATTCGGGTACTTGATTCCACCACAGTTAGTGTACCAGATCGTTTTCAAAAGCGCGCTCAAAAAACCAAACAAGCATCCGCCAAAATTCAATTTGAATTGGATCTCTTATCCGGTCAATCGACCTTTCTTCACGTTGCTTTTCACCGAATGAATGATGCGAAAGTAAGTGCCATGCGGATTCCGTTTCTGACAGAACATGAACTTTGTCTACAAGATTTGGGTTATTTTAACTTCGAACAATTAAAAAAAATCGAGGAAAAAAAGGGTTTTTTTATTACAAAAATACGGACAGATGCGTATGCCGCTTTCGAAAATCTATTTCCTTCCTATCACTCAAATGGTGAGGTTATTCAAAGTAGTCTTTATCATCGCATTGATTTCGTGGCACTTTGTAAAAAGTTACTACCAGAGGAACTTTTAGAATTAGAGGGTGTTTATTTTGGACGGGATGCTCATTTTCCAGCTCGTTGTATTATTTTTTCCCATGATGAGCAGGGGAAAGCGCAACACATCAAAAAAATTAATCGACGAGCCCAGAAATCAGGAAAGGTGCCCAAACAAGTGGTACGTGATTTAGCAGGCATTACGATTTATATGACGAATCTGCCAGAGTGGATGTCTGCTCGTCATATCATGGAATTGTATCGCTTACGTTGGCAAATTGAGTTGCATTTTAAAGTGTGGAAATCTGATTTAGGCATCAACCACTTCAAAGTGATGAAGAAAGACAGGTGGCTTTGTCATTTATATGGGACCATCCTAGTTTATTTTATTAGTCAATTGATGGCCTATCAAATAAGAAACTTCATCTGGAAGGAGAAGGGCATAGAAATTAGTGAGATGGTGGCCATTCGTAGTATCGCGACAGAGATTTTACCGAAGCTATATGAAGAATGCATAAAAAAAGAGAAGGGATTGAAAGACTTTATCCATTTGACCACCGAGTTCCTGCTCAAGACGGCCCGGAAATCAAAATCCACCAAAGGAACAGCCTTTCAACGCCTTCAATTCACGTAGAATATCCAAATATAACCAACTCACCTAGAGGGGTTTATTTTGATATGTTTAAAATACTTTTTCCCATTTTAACGATAAATGAAACCTATCATTTCTAATTATGAAATCATTTGATTAGATGTGTAGAAATCTTAAGTTGACAGCTATGGGCTACTCGACTCCCGTGGGATTAGCGAGACAGACGAGACCCTGCACGGAGCGTCAGCGCAGGAAGCGGCTCGTCGCTCGCCCACNNGAACGGAAATCACCTTCATTTTGACTTAGTATTCACGAAATTTCCATTTTGATTTTCAACACTATAAAACCTCCCTAGCTTACAGGGAGGTTTTTGATATGTTAAAAGACAATATATTTTACATAGTCTTTCCATCCTATTTCTTTAAACTGTTGCCATTCAATCCTTTTTACTGGCATAGAACGGAAGGTACGTGCTAAGATATTACGTTTTTCATTATCAATCATTGGTGTCCCAGCTTCCATATAGCCTGTAAAAATTGTAGCATCTGCCGTTTTGAAGACAACATCTATATCCTCAAGACGAATCTTACCGTCTTCACCAATCATATAAACACTCTGTTGGCCCTTCTTTGTGGACTTTACCCAAGTTGAATCAATTTTATAGGCATCAAAGGCTTCATTCACAATAATGGAGGCCTGACCAACTGTAGAGAATGGAATGTTGTCTAAAACGTTGTCCTGCTGCAATATAACCTCATAGCTTGAAGGCTGTGGCAGCTTTACTGATTTAGCTAATTCATTCGCCCAATGCGATTCATTATTAGTCGCTATAAGTTGTTTTTGAAGTACAATGCCAGATAAATCATCCTCATAATGTTGCAAGTCAAAATTAACAGTTTGTCCATCCTTTACCTTCTGCCATTCATTCTCAGATAAATAGGCAAGCATGGATTTTTCTAATGAATAAATTTCAAATGTTACTGCACCAGCTTCTTCTATTATGTTTGAAATAACGCCGTCAACTGGACTGATAACACCTTGACGTGCCTGAATTTGGGCTATTTGCGCATCCATTAATGCTACTTGTCTAGTTGCCTCTGCAATATGACGATTTAATATCGCCACTGCAGATGAAGGCGAATTTTGCTGGCCTAATTCTAATTTAACCGTGACATTTAGCTTATCACTAATTTGATCTGTATCGATAGAGCTTTTAGGATTGCTTTGCCCACCATATTCCGATTCTATCTGTGCTAAAGCGGATTCTAGATCATTTAATTCCGTTTCATAAGCATCACGCTCAGCTTCAAGCTTTGTTAATTCATCGTCAACTTCTTCTGTTTTATAGGTAGCTAGTACATCGCTGCTGCGAACTTCCTGGCCACGTTTTACATCGATCGCAGAAAGGCTTTTTGCATCAGCGGAGATGGTATATGTTTGTGCTGGAGCAACTATAGCATCCTTTTTGATTGTTTCTACACGATCACCAACGGTAGCTCTTTGGAATTCATCGATAAAATAGGAACGAGCAACCTTACTGTCATCTTTAAATACAAAATAAGCATTCACGCCGATTAGTATCGCTAGCACAATCATACTCAAACTAGTCCAAGGTCTGGATTTAATAAAGCGCATCATCCTAACCCCCTTGTAATCCATTCTTGTAAAGGCAATACACTAATCATTCCTACAAAAACAGCCATTAGCACATGAAGAATAATTATTTTTGCTAGCAAAACCTTACGATCTGATTCTTCTTCCCATTTAGAAAGAAAGGTATATTGCACAATTATAGTGAATAAAGTTGCTATAGTTAATTGATTAATAACAAATAATACTACATCTGTCTCTAAGACTTGCTGAACAAGTGGTGCAAGTGATAGGAAGGAGAAGGTTGTTGTATAGCCTACTAAATAGAACACAGTAAATAATATTGTTTTTTCAATTAATAACAATACCATGACATAAAGTTGTACTTTTTGTATCCATTTATATGGTATGTCAGTTAACAGATGCAACAAATATGTAACGCCATAGTAATGAAAGGCATAATAAATGATTCCCCAGGCAATAGCGCCTACCATTGAAAGTAAACGAGCTGTATAGTATTCATCCTGATGATTCATTGCAAATAATGTTGTTAAGCTTTCAGTTCCCATGCCCCAAAATTCACGAACGATGAATAGTAGCATGAAGAGTATAAAAACAGTGAAGGATCGTTTTTTATAGCCTCTTATTTCTCCTTCTTCAACGGCTTGGGTAAAGTTATTGGGATGCGTTAAGCTATGCCAAAACTTATAGTGATAAAACATATAGAGCTCCCTTTCTAGTAAATTAAATAGTAGAGATGTAGTATACACCTGATTACTGGTAAATAACATAGGATAAATGCTTATTTTCCATGGAATTTTCTCGATTAAGAGACATTTCTAATCAAATTTATAAGATGTATCATCAAAAGCTTTTTTTCTAGTAAATTCACTGGGTTGCCAAATTATGTGCAGGATCAATGCACATAATTCAATTATATAGTATCCTAACAATAACTTCCTATAAAAAGCCTATTCAATCTAAAAATAGCAATTATCAATACATTCGTAAAGGACGTAAGAGACTTTGAGAGAATAGCTTGAAATTGAACGGGAAGTACCGATACTAAAGATAGAGAATATGAAGCTATAAATACATATCCATTTTCCTATATAATGTAAAAAGAAAGGGTGGGCATTTTGAAGAAACCAATAAAAGTTGGTGTGTTGACAAGTTTATTACTAACACCGGCAGCACTTGCCAATGCTCAAGAAATACAGCCACAACAAAAAACGGAGCAAGTTGCTTATGTGAATGCAGTCGCGGTTGAAACAAAAGAACAACTGCAAACGATGTATAAAAATTTAACGGATAAATCCTCACTTGATGATATAACGATTGCAGAAAGTCGCTTTAATGGTTTAGGGGCAGCAGGATTTACTGCGGATGAAATTCAATTTATTAAAGCCAAAGTCGCTTACGTACGAGCACAGAAAACCTTGGTAACGGAAATTAAAGGCCTTGGCGAAAGTATTAATAAATTAACTTATACAAGTAGTTCTCTAATTAGAGATGCTAAAGCGACAGAAGGCAAATCTAAAGAATTTATGAATGAAACGAAAGCTGGCTCCTATGCAAATGTGCAAAAGACCTTTAAAGAAGCTGTGAATGCTGCACCACAAACTGCAGTTTCATCAATGCTAGGGCTTGCAGTTCAATATGGCTATGATGAAGCAGCACAAAAAAATTATTTTAAAACAAATGGTGCTGATTTAGATAAGCTGACTACAATGGTAAATGCTGTTGCTGCTGTACAGCCCACTATTGATCTATTAGATGGTTTAAAATTGGATTTATCAAATTCTGACTTTACAGCTATTAAACAAAAAGTGACTGCTATTACATCAGCCTATAACGCTTTATCAGCAGATCATAAAAAAATTGCTACAGCTTTTATTCCTGAAGGGGATACAATTGCTCCTTATAAAACCTATACGGACACAAAGCAAAATATTGATGCTGCCCTAAAGGTGGAAGATAGTATAACGCAATTAATGAATAAGGATGCAGCAAGCTTTGATAAGGCAACTACTTTTATTAGCGCAGTTTCTGCCATTGAAACAGCCTACGGTAAATTAACTAAAGAAGCTCAAAATTATGTTGCTAACTATACTGCTTTTTTACCTTTTAAAGCTGCGGCAGACGTTTCAAAGCAAATTAATACACTAGTTGTTTCTAATAGTGCAGATTATCGTACAACAGTTAATAATCTATTAGATTCCTACAACGGTTTAGATAAAAAAGCATTTGTCAAAAATGCTACAAATCTAACTGCTGCTCAGGAGGAAATCAAAGAAGCTGAAAATATTGAAGCTCTTATTCAAGGCATCGAAAATGCAGGTGCAGCAGAACAGTTTACAAAAATTAAGGGTGCACGAGAGGCATACAATACGCCACCTTCTACTGTAAATGCTGCAAATGTTAAAAAAATTGTCAATAACTTAGCAACATTAGTAGAATGGGAAAAGAAATATAGTGCTTCGACAGATGTAGATAAATTAATTGCTGCCATTGATCCAGGCCTCTCTACGTTTGAGAGTAAAACACTATTAGCACAGTCGGCTTTTGAGAAACTTAGTACTGCAGAGCAGGCAATTGTGCAAAATAAGGATCAACTAGCTATTTATTTTCCATATGCTGATTTATTAAATAAAGTCAATGCATTAAAGACTACATCGCCAGATTATAGCCAGAAAGTTCGAGAATACCAAACGAAGGTAAATGCTTTAGATCCAACTGGTCATGCACAGGAAGCTGCATTAACTACTATTAAGACAAAGCTAAGTGAAAAATTAACTTTGCTATCTAATGAAGAAGATGTATTAGCAGCAGTTATAAGCAAAATAACGGCTTTAAATAGCTCGCAAAATCTGATTCAAGATATGCAGGAAGCACGAAAACAATATGATGCTCTTTCTGCAAATGCAAAAAAACGTGTCTCAAATATTAAAATATTAACCGATTTAGAAAAATCACAAAAAGCTGTTTTAAATGTTATTACGCTTGTTGAAAAGTTAGATCCTGCTGCAAAGGATTATACGAAAAAAGCGAAAGCAGCCAATACAGCCTATTTAAAGCTAGATGCTACAAATAAGAGCTATGTGAAAAACTATAAAACGTTAAAAGATCAAGTAGAGGCAATGGGCATCATTACGCGAATCATGGCCTTAAATACCTCACAAAAAACATACAATGAAACTGTTGATCTGATACTAAATGATTATGCAGCGCTTTCAGATGCCGCAAAACAACTAGTCACGAATTATCAAGATTTACAAACAGCAAAGGGCTATATAACAATTGCTAAAAGCTTTGATGATCATGTCATCTCAATAGCCAATGAGCCTGATACTACATTTGTAGCAAAAGTGGCAGCATTGACAGCTGAGTATAAAACTATGGATAAAAATGCAAAAAAATTAGTTACACAATATAAAACGTTAACTTCCTATGAGAAAAATAATGCCAGTGTCGTAAAAGTCATTAATCTCATTACAGCGTTAAATCCATCAAGTAAGGATTATTCTAAAAAGGTATTAGCAGCAAGAAAGGCTTACAATGCCTTAGACCCTGCTTCGCAAAAACGTGTCACAAATTATGGTCAGCTAGCAGCAGTAGAAGATGTAGCAACATTAATAGGCTTAATTGAAACATTAAAACCTACTAGTAAAACGTTTTTAAATGATTTAGAGACGGCACGTAAAAATTATGATGCCTTACCGCCAGAAAAACAAAGTGCTGTTCTAAATTACGAAAAACTTGTCACAGCTGAAACTGAGCTAAAATCTGCACATACAGTGATCGCCTTAATAGAAGCGGCTGTACCTGACGATGAGGAGTTTTTAACGAAGCTAATGAATGCTCGTGTTGCTTATGACAAGCTCCCATCAGGGCAGAAAAAGCTTGTATCTAATGTGAAATTATTAACAGATCGTGAGAAACAAGTAAAACCTATTTTAAATACCATGGTACAAATTGATGTTTTAGAACCTGGTTCAAGTAAATTTGTTAGTCAGGTAAACGCCGCAAGAAAGGCCTATGATAAGCTAACAAAAGAGCAAAAGGCATTCGTCAAGAATATTGCTATTTTACAGGGCTATGAGCCAACAGCTAAAGTAATTGAAATAATTGGTAAGTTGAAAGCATCCAGTAAAACATTCCATACTGATACAGCACAGGCCCGTGCATTGTATGATGGGCTAAGTAAGGATATGCAGCAATATGTTACGAATTACCATCTATTACAGGCTGCTGAAACAAGTATTTTAGGTGCCGGTAATGTCCAGCGTATGATTGAGGAATTACCTTCAGTAGAAGCTAGCCAATATGTTAAACGTATTGAAGAAATAAGAGCCGCTTATAATGCGCTGCCGAAAGATCAGCAAATGGCAGTTGAAAACTATAAAACATTACAAGAGCAAGAAAAGTTGATAAAGCCTGTTATTAATGTTGTTAATGAGATTGAAAAGCTGATGACGTCTAAAAATATGGATAGCCAATATCAAAAGATTTTAAAAGCCTATGACAATCTAAATGCAACACAGCGAAGATATGTATACAATCAACAGCTCCTTCTTTCATTAGACAGTGTGATTAAAGTGTATCAAAGTATCGCAGATTTAAAGCCAAGTGATCCACTGTATTTTGGTAAGGTTGAATCTGTAAGAAAAGATTATGATAGCTTGAATACAATTGATAAGCAAAGAGTATCCAATTATAATATCCTGCTTGAGGCTGAGAAAAATTTGACGGATGTAAAGAAGGTTGTTGAAATTATAGCTGGTCTTCATCCATCCTCTGGGACCTATATAGAGGATGTGGCGAATGCTGTCGCGGCATATAAAGTATTAGATTCAAAAGTGAGAGGGCAAGTTATCAACTACGATACTTTAAAGAAAGCCGAGAAAGATGTAGCGGCGGTATTAAAAGTAGTGAATGCGATTGGCGAAATAGATCCCGACAATAAACAATTTGAAAAGAAAGTACTGGCCGCACAAAAGCTCTACAGCTCGCTCAGTCTTGAACAACAGGATTTGGTGTATAACTTCCGTATTTTACAGGATCATTTAAGAACATTAGGGTTAGAGTGAGGAAAGAGGGCAAGGGTCCCTCTTTCTTTATCTCTTGATTCAGTTTTTAGGAGCGGATTAACACGAATTTTTGAAGGAAATTTTTTTGAGCAAGCCGAAAAAGTCCAGACGAGATTATGCTGTTCCGTAATTAAATTTATGTGGCAGTTTATGAAAATTTATAAATCCCCTCAAATTATCTATTCAAGCAGGGAAGGAAGAATTTATTTTGTCAAAAAAGTTATTTCAAGCAAGCTGTTTGTCAGTAGCAATAATAGTAGCTCCTTGTGCTATGGCTATTCCAACGGAAGCAGCATCTATGCCATTTAATGATATTAAAAATGGTGGTAATGAGGCAGAATTATATAAGGCAGTCCAAGAATTATATAGTAAGGGTATTGTATTTGGAACAACAAATACTATGTTTAGCCCCTATCAAAGTTTAACGCGAGGGGAAGCAGCTTATTTTTTAGCAAAAGCATTAAATTTGGAGACAAAGAAAGTAGAAAATCCCGGCTTTACTGATGTTCCGACCTCTCATCCATACTACGGTCCAATTGCAGCATTAGCTACAAAGGGCATTATTCAAAAAGGGGCAAATTATCATCCAGATCAATTTATTAAACGTAGTCAAATGGCGAAAATTTTAACACTTGGCTTTGACTTACAAAAATCTACAACATTATCAGCACCTTTTTCAGATTTTACAAAAGATAATGAAACCAATCAGTATATTCAAACGTTATTAGATTATGGGATTACACAAGGAACTAGTTCGACTACATTTTCACCTTATACGGATGTTCGTCGGGGACAAATGGTACTATTCCTATACCGACTATTAGAAAAAAATGACAGCTCTTTTTATGTGATTGGTGTTGAATAATATAAAGAATCACTCTTAGGCAATCCGCCCATAGAGTGTTTTTTTAAAGTTAGTTAGGAAAAAACAGGTAATAATGGTATGTTTGTATACGGTTGAAAGGGGTAAAATGATTAAGTACATAATGGGAACACTGTTTTACATACATGAATGAAGGAGGCGGTCGCTATGTTTAAAAAAATATCAAGTGTTGTTGGTATTTCTCTTACCTTGCTAGTAACATCATACGCTGTGCCTCTAACGATCACTTCTGAAGAAGCTGTAGCAGCTAGTATTGCCAAGGATGTTTCACAATCACATTGGGCTAGTAGCTCCATAGCACATATGCTTGACAAACATTATATGACAAATGATCAGAATGGCTATTTCAGACCGGAGCAGCCAATTACAAGGGCAGAGGCAGCTGCGGCAATAGCACGTTCCATGCAATTGAAATTCGAATCTTCATTTTCACCTGATTTTACAGATTTATCGGATAACCACCCTTATTACAAGGAAATTTGTGCCCTAGTTGAACGAGGGATTTTACAAAATGGTGATTGTTTCTATCCAGATACCCCTTTGAAACGAATGCACATTACTAAAATGTTAACGTTAGCCTATAAGATCGAAGTGGATTCCGAAAATATTAGTAAATTTAATGATGTTACTGAGGGTCACTGGGCGAAGGATTATATTGAATCACTTGCAGATGTGGGGGTCATTAAAGGCATTAATGGACAGCAATTTGGTCCGAATCAATTAGTAACGCGTGCCCAATTTGCCTCTTTAGTGGAACGTAGCCTCGATTTTTCATCTAAAGTAACAAATTATGAAATAGCCTATGATTATTTATCAAAGTCCTATATGTCGACAAAAAATTATTCATCGTCTATGTCTAATGATGTAATCCAATTAATCAACAATGAGCGACAAAAGAAAAAACTACAACCTCTCAGCTTTGATGCAGCCTTAACACAGATAGCAGTTATAAAGGCACAAGATATGGTAAATCGCCATTATTTTGAGCATGAATCACCTTACTATGGAATGCCGTGGGATTTAGCAACCCTATTTGATTACTCTTATACAAGCTTAGGAGAAAACATAGGGAGAAATATTCCATCACCCGAAGCAGCCGTGAAAGCATGGATGGCTTCGCCAGCACATCGTGACAATATTTTACGAGAAAATTACACAAATACAGGGGTTGCTATTGCTATAGACAGCAAAGGAAATTACTATTGGGTGCAATTGTTTTCTAGTCAATAATTCATAGGGAAGGGTTAGCCATGGTGAAAGATGTCGATAAGGCGAGGTGAAAAACCTGCAAATGCTGCAATAGTAATAATTTCATGATTAAAATGCGTTTCTACTAGTCTTAATGATTCAATATGGCAATCTATTATGACAAAATGTCGCTAATATTACAGGAATGTTACAAAACTCCGAAATACCCATTATTTAATACCCATATTTTAGCGTTGATAAACCAGCAAACGTTGGTATATCAGCGTTTTTTTGTATTCAAAATCCGTTACACAATTGAAAAATTAAAATAGCATCTTTTATGATAGTCTATGTATAGGCAAAAAAGTTCTGAGAGGGGTATACCGAAACTATGAAAAAGAAATGGTTATTACCGATTTTTGCATCTTTCATGTTATTTTCAACAACTCAAATAGATAACGCTGAAGCAGCATCTCCAACTGATGTTACTGATACAGCGACAAAATATTTAGGTACTCCTTATGCTTATGGAGGCACAACTACTAGCGGATTTGACTGCTCAGGTTTCACTTCCAAGGTCTTTTCAGATTTAGGGATTAAATTAAATCGTACATCAGGCTCTCAATATCAACAAGGGACTGCAGTAGCAAAAAATGATCTTCAAGTAGGAGATTTATTATTCTTCAACACTAGTGGTAGTGGTATCTCACATGTAGCGATATACATAGGTGACGGAAAAATGATCCACTCTCAAACTGATAAAGGTGTTAGTTATTCAAATGTTAACGATCCATATTATTGGAATTCTCGTTATGTTGGTGCGAAACGTGTAGCAACATTTGATAGTGAACAAGCAGAAGCTGTTAAAGAAGAAGTAAAGAATGCTGCTATCGATTTCACTGTATATGCTTCTCGTGCAGAAGTGGCAGAGCAAATCGCGAAAGCACTTAACTTGGATACATCCGATAAAAACACAAAATTTACAGATGTTAAGCCAACATATGCACATGCTGGTGCAATTGCTGCTGTATCGAAGTTAGGTATTTTTGATGGTGATAGTAACGGTAAATTTAATCCTTCTTCACCAATTACACGTGCACAAGTTGCGAAAGTTTTAGTACATGCTTTCGGCTTAGAGCAAAAAGGCGAATTAATTGCATTTACTGATGTACCTGCTAATCATTGGGCAAATGAATTTATTTCAATTTTAGCTTCTAATGGTATTACAGAAGGTAAAGGTAACGGTAACTTTGGTTATGATGAAATGTTAAAAATTTCTCATCTTCAAGCATTTATTGAGCGAGCAAAACAAGTACAGAAATAATTGAATTCCGTTTCACTTTGAACAGGGCTACGTTTAAAGTGACACATTGCAAGGAAGTTCTTTAAAATATTGTATAAATTGAGGAGGGTTTGCACTTGCAGACTCTCTTCTTTTTATGAAGTAAGTCACAATGATGGAGGTGATGCCGAAAACAGGAGAAAATTACATTCGTATGATAGTTTTGTCAGTGAAACTTTGCTAAAATGAACACGAGAACAGGAAGGGAGGAAATAAGACATTGTACCTCAAAAAGATCAGTCTTATATTATGCGTCTTATTCATTTCAGCTTCTATGTTTACTATACATAGCGCACAAGCAAGTGGCGGTTTTGTAGATGTTCCGAAAGATCATGAAGCTTATGAAGAGATCAATTATTTAGTTAGTTTAGGAGTTATTAAAGGATATACGGAAAATGGCAAAACGTATTACAAACCTTATAACTCAGTAACACGTGGACAAGTTGCCAAAATGGCTGTTGTTGCTTCAGGTAATAAGCCATTAGCTGTCAGTAAATCAAACTTTTCAGATGTAACAGTTGGAACAGAGCTTTCTGGCTATGTAGAACGTGCTGTACAACTTGGTTTCTTTAGAACCAATACAAAGGGACAATTCTTACCAAACAAGCCTTTAACTCGTGATGAAATGAGTTATGTCCTAACGAAAGCGTTTAAGCTGGATACAAGTGAATATGAAAATATTGATTCTCCATTTGTGGATGTAGGGATTACACATGACTACGTTCAATATGTGAATACAATTTACTATAATGGTATTACAAAGGGGAGCGGTCAAAATTATAACCCAAATAGTTCAGTGACACGAGCACAGTTTGCGTTATTTGTCGCACGCGCAAAAAGTGAAAAATATCGCTTAGAACCCCCTGTAAAAGGTGTAGCAGTTCCTGATACATCACAAGTTATCGGATTGATTGCTAGTACAACTGATGGTTTAAATATTCGTAAATCAAAGGATTCCTCATCTTCTACTAATATTGTAGGCACAGTGAATAAAGGAGGTAAACTATCCGTCTATGCAGTAGAGGGAGACTGGTTAAAGATTACCTATAAAGGTGCCTTTGCCTATGTTTATAAAACGTACGCACAATTTTTAGATGCTGATGGAAATGCACTAGGGAATGTCCAAAAACAGGTCACAACAACGCAAGGTATCAATCTCTATGTTAAGCCAACATCTTCCTCAAAAATCATTGCCTCAGTGAAGAGTGATGTGAAATTACCAGTTTATAAGACTACAGGTGGCTATTATTTAACTGTAGTAAACGGTTTACCAGGTTATATTGTTGCTAATAGCACAGTTGATGTTGAAGTTGAGCAGCCTACTACGCCAGATCCAGACCCAACTCCTCCAATAGTGACAGGTGATTTACTTGGTCGTGTGACAGTAGATAATTTAAACATCCGCAAAGAAGCGAATTCTACTTCTACAGTGCTAGGCAAACTTACTAAAGGTGAGTATGTCCAAGTGAACAGCATTAATGGTTATTGGGCACAGGTTACGTATGAAGGTCAAAAAGGGTATGTCCATAAATCATACTTAAAGCTTTTAAATCAAAATGGCAATGCATTAAAAAATCGTATTATCATTCTTGATCCAGGTCATGGTGGTAAGGACCCAGGAACTGTAGTAGGTTCTAACTCTGAGAAAGCTATTACATTAAAGGTCAGCACACTTGTGAAGCAAAAGCTTGAAGCGGCAGGTGCAAAAGTATTGATGACTCGTACAAGTGACACCTATCCATCTCTACAAGACCGAGTAGATTTTACAAATGAAAACTATGGTGAAATCTTTGTAAGTATCCATGTAAACTCAGCAGCGAATACTTCTGCACAAGGCACTGAAACATATTATGCTATTACAACAGGTGATATGCATCAGGAAGATATTGATCTAGCATCATTTGTTAATAATCAAATTGTTAATAACTTAAAAATGAAAAATCGTGGTGTTAAAGAAGAACAATACTACGTTATTCGCAATACGATTATACCAGCTATTCTCGTTGAACTAGGCTTCCTAACAAATAGTGAAGATCGCGGGAAAATGACAGATGATCAATATGTCGAGCTATTTGCTGACTCAATCTACAAAGGAATTTCCCAATATTACGCAAAACAATAACAATAAAAACTACATTGTTCAAAAGTAGAACAATGTAGTTTTTTCTTATATAATTAGAAATAAATTTTGTTAAAATTACGAAATTATGTAACAAAAGGTAGAGATATATCGTTCTAATAAAAGGAGGTTAAAACTCTTTGTTTTTACTAAATCCATAGTTCGAAAAATGAACGAGGCAAATAAAAAGGAGGGAATATGGATTGTATTTTAAAAAAATTAGTCTTATGTTATGTATTTTAATTATATCAACTTTTTTTACCATACATAGTGTAAGTGCTAGCAGCAATTTTGAGGATATTTCTTCTAAGCATGAGGCTTATGAAGAAATCAATTATTTAATTAAATTAGGTGTTATCAAAGGGTATACAGAGAAAGGAAAAACCTATTATAAACCTAATAATAAGGTAACTCGTGGACAAGTTGCCAAAATGGTTGTAATTGCTTCAGGCAATAAACCACTAACTGTAAAAAAATCAAGCTTTTCCGATGTAACTGCTGGTACGGAGCTTTCGGGTTATGTGGAACGTGCTATACAGCTAGGGTACTTTGCAACAAATACGAAGGATCAATTCTCACCAAATAAACCCCTAACTCGTGATGAAATGAGTTATGTATTATCAAAGGCATTTAAGCTTGATACAAGTCAATATGAAAAAATTGATTCTCCTTTTGTTGATGTAAAAACAACACACCCTTACAATCAATATATTAATACTATTTATTATAATGGTATTACGAAGGGAAGCGGTCAAAAATATAATCCGAATGACCAGGTATCGCGTGCACAGTTTGCGTTATTTGTAGCACGTGCAAAAAATGATAAGTATCGTTTAGATTTGCCGATAAAAGAAGTAGTTGTTCCTGATAATTCAGCAATTATAGGGACTATTCAAGTTACAACTGACGGCTTAAATATTCGTAAGTCAAAAGATTCTTCAACTATAGATAATATTGTTGGGAAAGTGAATAAAGGTAGTAAATTAGCAGTCTATGCAATAGAAGGGGACTGGTTAAAAGTTTCATCTAATGGCGGCTATGCTTATGTTTATAAAACATATGCTCAGTTTTTAGATATGGATGGCAAAACATTAGGAAATGCTAAAAAACAGGTTACTACGACACAAAATATAAATCTTTACCTAGAACCAACATCTACTTCAAACGTTATTTCAACTATTAATAGTAAAGTGAAATTACCTGTTTATAACACCGTAAGCGGCTACTACTTAACTGTAGTAAACGGTTTACCAGGCTATATCGTAGCAGATAGTACAGAGGATGTAGTAGAAAAGCCTTCTATACCAGATCCAAAGCCAACTCCAGATCCAACACCAACACCAGATCCGACCCCACCATCAGTTTCAGGTGATATATTAGGTCGAGTAACGGTGGATAATTTAAATATCCGAAAGGAGGCAAACTCTACTTCTACAATTGTAGATAAGGTGAAAAAAGGTGAATATGTTCAAGTAAATAGTGTGAATGGTTATTGGGCACAGGTAACCTACAAAGGTCAAAATGGGTATGTCCATAAATCCTATATAAAGCTATTAAATCAAAATGGTAATCCATTAAAAGATCGAATTATCATAATTGATCCAGGTCATGGCGGCAATGACCCTGGAACTGTAGTTGGTACTATTGCAGAAAAAAATGTTGTATTAAAGGTCAGCACTCTTGTTACACAAAAGCTTGAGGCAGCAGGAGCGAATGTTCTAATGACTCGTACAGGGGATACATATCCTACAAGAGAAGGTCGAGTTGACTTTACACATACTAATTATGGTGAGATCTTCGTAAGTATCCATGCTAATTACGCAGATAATACTGCTGCACAAGGTACTGAAACCTACTACGCTAAAACACCAGGTGATGTGTATGAGGAAGACATTGATCTTGCGACATTTGTAAACAATCAAATTGTTAAAAATGTAAATATGAAAGATCGTAGGGTCAGAGAAATGAAATACATTGTAATTGCTAATACGAATATTCCAGCTATTCTTGTCGAGTTAGGCTTCCTATCAAATAGTGAAGATCGCGCTAAATTGACAGATGATCAATATGTTGAGCTATTTGCTGAATCTATCTACAAGGGTATTGTGGAATATTACTCAAAACAATAATTATAGAGGGCTACATTGTTTACGAACGATGTAGCTCTTTTTGATTTCAGAGGTTTTGGGAATTCCGTCAAGAGAATTTTCCTATAATAAAACTTCTAGATACTATAAATGTAGTGATGTTAAAAAAGCAGATTATTTGATATGAACTTTGCATTATACGAGTTAATTTCATAATTTAATCCTTTAAGTTTCAAGGATTCTAAAAAGGCACCTCCTCAAATTTTGTTGATACAGAAAGATTCCCACGATGGTCCTTGATTCTTAATTCTGTTTGGTTTTCGGATATTGTTTCTTCTGAAGTGTTTTAGTACGGCTGTATCCCATTATTTTAAGGATTTTACAACTCTATTACATAGAAATGCTATGCTAATGATGAGGTGATTCTGGTGGCAACCATTTTAATTGTTGAAGATGAAATTCCAATCAATGAGCTAATTAAAAGAAATCTTCAATCAGTTGGACATAGATGTATTTCTGCTTTTGATGGAATGGAGGCGATGGACAAGCTTGCACAGCAAGAAATAGATCTTGTATTGTTGGATATTATGCTTCCAGAGATTGATGGATTTGAAGTATTTCAGCGGATTCAGGGGACGCCTACTATTTTTTTGACAGCTCGAAGCAGTTTGTCAGATAAGGTAAAGGGGCTGACTCTCGGAGCAGACGATTATCTTGTTAAGCCATTTGAGATGCTGGAGCTGTTGGCTCGAGTTGAAGCATTATTAAGACGCACGAACAAAGAAAAAAGAAATTTTGAATTAGATGGTGTGGAAATCGATTTTAAAAGCAGACAAGTATTCCTTCATAAAAATCTAGTTGAATGTACGCCGAGGGAATTCGATTTGCTGGAGGTATTGGTAAATAATCGTAATATTGCATTATCACGAGATAAGTTGCTGGAGCTTGCTTGGGGCTATGATTATATGGGAGATACAAGAACAGTAGATGTTCATATTCAAAAGCTAAGAAAGAAACTAAAACTAGAATCTAGAATTAAAACTGTCTATAAAATGGGATACCGTTTGGAAGTGTAAAATATGAAAATAAAGACTTTTTTATTCACACTTATGCTATTTCTCTTATTTTTTTACAGTGGAATTATACTCATTTCAGCAATGACGCTTATAAGCAATCTGGAAAGTTCTAAAGATCGCAGTCTAAGAGAGCATTATTTTATCGCATCTTCGTATGCAAAGGATTTAAATGCATTAGAAAATAGAGGTCTTTCTATCGATAATGGATTGGAATCTCTTTATCGCTCTTATTTTAATTTTTATAGTAAACAAAAAGTGATATTGACTATTTCAAAGGAGAACAAGCAACTTTATGCAGATTTAATAGAAGAGTCCTATGAACTACCTGAAATCCCTAAAACTATTAAAACAAGTGAAAGGCTTGTTTCGATTGAAAAGCTTGCAGATAAGGAGTACATCAGAGTGGTAGGCACTCTGCCGGCACCATATGATTCCTATACACTTACCTATTTTTATAATGTATCTGATGTTATTTCTTCATGGAACAAAATGACAGTTTCGCTGTTTTTAATTGGGATGCTAATCTGTGGATTCCTAGCAGTTTCTTTATTATTTGTACTGAATCGTGTGTTTAAGCCATTGCAGCTCATTTCGTCTACTTCTAAAAGTATTGCAAACGGGCAATATGGAAAAAGGATTGAGGTTAAAGGAGATGATGAACTCGCTGAAATGGCACAAAGTTTCAATCATATGGCTGAAGAAATACAAAGTCAGATGCAGCAGCTTGCTATTGCAGCGGAACAGAAGCAACAGTTTGTTGATAATTTAGCTCACGAACTTAGAACACCCTTAACATCGATTTATGGCTATGCAGAATATATTCAGAAGATCGTTCGTACTGAAGAGGATAGAATTTTTGCAACAAATTATATAATGTCTGAATGCCGTAGACTGCAAAATATTGCTAATCGATTACTGGAGATGGCAACTCTTCGCACAAGCGAAAGTGAACGGAAAAAAGTTGAAATGAGCGAGCTAATTCATGATGTTGAGCAATCTTTATCTATGAAAGCAAAGAAAAAACAGATCGAGATATCCTATGAGTATCATTTTAATACACTGTTTTGTGACGCAGATCTCATGCATATTCTGCTAGTTAATTTAATCGATAATGCGCTTAAAGCTTGTAGTTCAGGTGGATTGATTACACTAAATGCCTATATAGAGAATGAACATAAGGTAATTGTTGTTCAAGATAATGGAAAAGGAATATCCAAGGAACATCTTAATCATATAACAGAAGCATTTTACCGGGTAGATTCTTCTCGAAGTCGCTCTGCTGGAGGTGCAGGATTAGGTTTAACGCTTTGCAAGCAAATTGCGATTAATCATGAAGCAGAGCTAAGTTTTTCATCGGAAATTGGTAAAGGGACAACAGCTAAAGTAATTTTTACAAGTTAATAATAAGTTCATGATAGTTTGATAACCTTCTGTCTATATACTCATAACTGTGATCACACCATACAAATGAGAAGGAGAATGACATGAAAATGGCTAAAAAAAATGAAATGAAGAAGCTTGTACTAGGATCTGTAGGAGCAATAGCTGTAACTACAATGGTGTTTAGTGGCATTAATCAAACAATTAAGGCGGCTGAAATTGGAAAAACGCAGATGGTTCCTACTAGCTATAATGTATCTTATACGGAAATCGGAAGTAAAAGCGTACCACAGGATTATGTAAAAAAAGATTATAAAATAAAGTTCGTTGGAGAAGACAAACCGACTGTAAACGACATGAAGATGGAAGAGGCAGCAGAGCTTGCGAGCCAAAATCTGTGGAAGGTTTTCAAACTTGATTTGAATGGTAAAACGGTAGAAATGACGTATAATCCAGTAAACAATGAGACACTGCAACGTGCTACATGGGAAGCAAATGTTAAAATCAATGATATGCTGTCATATGCATTTCAATTAGATGCAGTAACAGGAGAAAATCATTTAATAGCAAAGTGGGTTTACCATAAAGCAAAAATTAGTGCAGGCATGGATAAAAATCTATTAAAGAATAATCAGGAATATCAAATTTTAGCAAAAGAGGCAGTAGAAAAATATCAATTATTATCTGGTAAAATAACAGTTGTTGAGTATAGCGGACAAGGGTATTCAGAAGATAGACAAGGGGGTAAAAATGCGGACATTTTCTTCCGTGTAAGGTCTGATAAAGGTGAGGCTGTGCAAATCGTTTTCTCTAGACATAATAAAGAACTTCTTCAGGTGGGCTATGACAGCTGGATGAAGGAAACGGAGCGACATGAAAAGAAAATAGAGCAAGAATTAAAAGAACTGAATACTAGAGAAGTAATTTTTACAGAAGAGCAGCGAAAGAAATTTGAAGAAGAAGGGCCGATGCTGTTGGAAATAAAAGACTAAACTAGTTTAAATAAAGGAAAACGTTTTAAAGATAAATAACAATAGTAGTGCTATCGTACTTTGTTATAAATACGATAGCACAACAAGATTATTGAAATTTACTAAAATGAACAGTAAAACAGAAGGGAAGAATTAAGAAATTGTATCTCAAAAGGATTAGTTTTATACTATGCATCTTATTTATTTCTATGTTTACTGTACATAGTGCACAAGCAAGTGGTGTTTTTGTAGATATTCCGAAACAAGATGAAGCATTTGAAGAGATTAATTATTTAGTGAATTTAGGTGTTATTAAAGGATATACGGAAAAAGGTAAAATGTATTATAAACCTAATAATAACGTAACGCGTGGACAAGCGGCAAAAATGGTTGTTGTAGCTTCGGGCAACAAACCGCTAGTTGTTCATACATCAAGCTTCTCAGATGTAAAAGCTGGCTCGGAGCTTTCAGGCTATGTAGAACGTGCTGTACAGCTCGGCTTCTTTCAAACAAATACAAAAGGACAATTTTTACCGAATAAACCTTTAACTCGTGATGAAATGAGTTATGTATTAACGAAGGCGTTTAAGCTTGATACAAGTGAGTATGAAAATAGCGATTCTCCTTTTATGGACGTTAGTATTAACCATCCATACGTTACATATGTAAATACGATTTATTATAACGGTGTCACAAAGGGGAGTAATCAAAAATATAATCCAAACGAACAGGTGACACGTAAACAATTTGCGTTATTTGTAGCGCGAGCAAAAAATGAAAAATATCGCTTAGATGTACCTGTAAAAGGTATGGCTACACCTGATGCATCACAGGTTATTGGATTAGTTGCTGCGACAACCGATGGATTAAATATTCGTAAATCTAAAGACACTTCATCTGCTGCTAATATTGTAGGTACAGCCCATAAAGGTGGTATACTTTCAGTCCATGCGGTTGAAGGAGATTGGTTAAAGGTTTCAAATAAAGGCTCCTTTGCTTATATTTATAAAACATATACACAATTTTTAGATGCAGATGGTAACGCATTAGGAAATGATGTTCAAAAGCAGGTTACTACAACACAAAATATAAATCTTTATGTAAAGCCAACAACTTCTTCAAAGGTAATTTCGACTGTAGATAGTAAAGTGACATTGCCAGTTTATAAGACGGTAGATGGCTACTATTTAACTGTAGTAAATGATTTACCTGGCTATATTGTGATGAATAGTACAGAGGATGCTGTAGTAGAAAACCCTTCTAATCCAAATCCAACACCACCATCCGTTTCAGGTGACCTATTAGGCCGCGCAACAGTGGATAATTTAAATATCCGTCAAGAAGCAAACGCTACTTCTACGGTTGTAAGTAAGCTGAGAAAGGGCGAATATGTTCAAGTAAATAGGATTAATGGTTATTGGGCACAGGTTACTTATAAAGGGCAAGAAGGATATATTCATAAATCCTATATAAAGCTATTAAACCAAAGCGATCATCCCTTAAAAGATCGGGTTATCATTATTGATCCAGGACATGGTGGCAAGGATTCTGGTAATACTGTCGGTACCATTTATGAGAAAGATATTGTATTAAAGGTTAGTAAATTGGTGGAGCGAAAATTAGCTGCAACAGGGGCCAATGTTTTAATGACACGTACTGATGATGTGTATCCTACATTACCAGACCGAGTAGATTTTACAAATGTGAACTATGGTGAAATTTTTGTCAGCATCCATGCGAACTCTGTTTTAAATAATACTACTGCAAATGGCACTGAAACATTTTATGCGATGACATCAGGGGATAAGCAAGAGAGTATTGATCTTGCGACATTTGTGAACAATCAAATTGTTAATGATTTAAAGATGAAGAACCGAGGCGTCAAAAATGAACAATTCTATGTAATTCGCAACACAATTATTCCAGCTATTCTAGTTGAACTAGGCTTCCTAACAAATAGTGAAGATCGCGCTAAATTGACAGATGATCATTATATTGAACTATTTGCTGAATCTATCTACAAGGGTATTGTGGAATATTACTCAAAACAATGAGAAAAAGAGCTACAACGCGCTAGATAAACGTTGTAGCTTTTATTCGTTTTATTAAAAAGACTTACTTATCCTATTTTATTTCGAATTTGCATGAAGTGTTCTATTGATGAATTGAGCAAAGTTTTGACGTGTCACAGTAGCATTTGGTTTAAATGTGTGATCCGCATAGCCCGTTGTGATGCCGAGTGCATAAAGTGCTTGTATCTCTTTAAAATAGGCGTGAGCATTAGGTACATCTGAAAAGGTGATTTCTACAATTCCCTGCAACTTGAAGCCATTAACAAGTGCTCTTGCCATAGCAGCTCGAGTCATTGGCTGATGAGCATTTATTTTGCCATCCTCTAAAGTAATAATGCCATAGCGTGCGCCTGTTGCTAATACGGCATAGCCATAATCACCTGCTTTAATATCTTGGGCATTTAATGCAGCTGAGCTTGAAGTAGGAATATTTAGTGCTCGTAGTATCATTTCTGTTGCCTGTAAGCGTGTCAAAGTACCCTGTGGATTAAATTTCCCATTACTTCCTTTGACAATTCCTAATGCTTGTAAATTTTTAATATCATAGTAAGCTCCATTCGATTTGGCTACATCCTGGAAGAATGGTGCAGCCGCAATTGTTGCTTTATTGGAACCTTTTGCGCGTGTGAGCGTTTTAATTTCTGCAATCGTAGCATATTTTTCATCAGCATTTTTACGATCATCACGCCCTTCTATAAAGGATGTACGTATTGTATATGTTCCAGCAGCTAAATTACCAGGCATAAAAATTTGATATTTTTCTGTGTGAGAACTGATGTCTTTTTGATCAGCATTATTTGTTGTAGCATCTGCAGCTAGCCCGGGTATGTAGCGTTCATGCCCTTTGCCTACGACTTTATCGTTTGCATCTAAAATCTCTACTTGCAAGGTACCGCGTGCTGGCACATTGCCATTATTTTTAATCGTGACAGTAGAGTAGAAAACAAACTTTCCGGACGGAGCTACATAACCTTGAACACTATCAGAGTATAGTGACAGATTATAACGACGTGGAACAAAACCATTGTGATTTTCGGATACCCAATTTAAAGCATGCTTCATAAATACTTGGGCATCTTTGTCGCCATGTGTTGTTGAATAGGCAGTCCCATTTTCATTATCCTGCCAATCTGCTTTCGTATCTATATCAATATAATCATAGATTTTAAAGCCGATTTGAACGACTCGGCCTTTGCCATATTCGATAGCATGTGCTGCACCAAATTCATTTTTTTTCATAGTCTTCGGTTTATCTGTACTATTATAATCTGAGAAATATAATAGAGGTGTTGCAGACCCACCTTGCCAAGGTTTTATGATTTCCACCCAATCTTGATCTGTTTTTGTAAGACTAATCTTACTTTTGCCAAGCTCTTTTGTTGTATGTTGAATAATGGGATGAACGGTATTAACATTACTTATTGTTGAATTTCCAAGCATAATATCGTCAATAAAACGTGAATGGAAGACCTCCGTTAAATTATCCCACTCCATAACCCATGAATTTACATCATAAATTAAAGGAGAAAGATCCATTTGACCTGGCTTAGGAAATTTAGTAGATTCGTTCCGTGCTGTTTGGAATGCAAAGATGGCACCGCCACCATTTCTTATGTACATTTTTACATTTTCACGTTGCTGATGATTCATCATAACTGTATGAGCGAAGACGATTGCGTCATATTGACTTAAATTTTCTAGATTATTTAGGTCCTTCTCATAAATTTTTTCTACTTGAAAGCCCTGTTGCTGATAGAGGAGAAAAGCCTTTAATTCTTTATTATAAGTAGAGCTATAATCTACCTTGGGTGAAACAGCTTGTCCTTTATATGTACCACCTGGGTGTGTTGTATTCGCATATTTTTCACTGCTTTCTGAAAAAACAACACCGATTTTTTGTGCTGCTTTTGCTTCCGTAGGTGATAAGGAAGCAATCACTATAAAAGTACAAAGTAAGAAAAATGAAACGCATAATTTCTTCATTAAATCCACATCCTTTATTTGTATATTACATCAACGTGCATGACTATTACTCATCATACATCTAAATAATGGATGAATCATTAATATTTGGCTCTTTTCTAAAATTTTCATCTGCTATTTTTAAATTAAAGAAAGTATGGATATATTATAAAATGGTTTCTAATTCCCATTTGGACAAATAGAGAAATGATCGAATAATTTCATATAAAATACATTCATTCCTTTCTATAAGTCTACCTGTATTTATGATATAATAACCTTTGTTTTGTATAGAAAATGAAAGAATTACACAACGATGATTCACGATAGAGGAGGGCAATCACATCTACTGAGATGTATGACATTTATGAATAAACTGAAACAAACTTTTGAAAAGGTCAACAAGATTGATACGTTTTCACCGTACTTCTTTTTACCTTTTATATTAGTACTCTATTTCTTTACAAGTCTTTTTGATTTCCATCGATTTGAACTATTTAATGTACGTGTGTCAATTTGGCCAGCGGTACTTTTAGCGATTGCTTGCTATTATATTGGGGTCTTTATTATTGATAAATTGCAGTGGACAATCCCATCATTTGGTTTATCCTTCTTTGGGAAGTATGTTGTTCATTTCATTGTATTTTTAACATTACTTGGTCTAGCGTCATACTTTTTAATGATTTTTGGTGGGGGATTAGGAATTGCTGATGAATCCAACCGACGTAACCTCAATCCAAAGTTAAACTTCTTTGCCCAATTATTATGGTTTGGTGTGTTATTGCTATTATCCTATAAAATGATATTAGAAAAGCACATGTCATGGAAGAAAGTTTTAATATATGGTTCCATTTACGCTGGTGTTATGTTCTTATTCTTATTAATGGGATATCGTACACCACTAATTATCATGTTATTTACAGGTATTATTATTTTCCACTATGTTGTAAAGCGTGTGAAACTGACATGGTTCCTGACTGCATTATTGGTGATTGGTGTAGTATTTTCAATGTTCGGCTTCCTCCGTGTTTTAACTGAGGATACAACGAAGGAATTTAATAGCCGTGAACAGCCAGATGTAGAATTAACCGAATCAGAAAAAGAAAAGCTGTTAACTGTGGAGCAAAAAGTTAATTTAACACCTAAATGGATTCGTTCATTAAATGGTGAAAGTGTGACTGGTCATATTGTTTTAAGTAAAATTATGGAGTATACACAGGAGGAAGGTTACCTAAATGGAGAAATTCATGGGGGTATCTTCAGTACGATTTTACCGGGTGAGCAAGTGTCACCACGTATGCGAGTAACCGAGGTTGTCAACTCCCTAAGTGTTGAGGAAGGTAAATATATCACACGTCCAACAAGAACAACTACACCGACATTTATCGGCCAATTATTCTTAGATGGTGGTTATTTGCTTGTGGCAATTGGCTTCTTCTTGTATGGGGTACTAATTTCACTTATTTATAATAAAGTGAAGCAAGGTGGTATCCGTAGCTTCCACTCAGTAGCCTATGCTTTTGTTATTACTTTATTTACAGTATCAATGCACACAGGCTTACTAGATTTAATCTTTATTTTAATGCTTGGCTTTGTGATATTAGCCTCAGCGATTATAAAAACGGAAAACAAAAAACTTCGCTATTAACATCTAAAGGTGTCTCAAATTTTTTTGAGGCATCTTTTTTTATAAAATTATTACCCAAGCAATATTTTTGAGATGTATGGAAAATTATACCGTTTAATCTTTATGAATAAAGGGGTTTTATTCAAAAGTTTTTGGGTCGAATACATTTGGAAATCTTTGTTTTTGAGGGAGGGTTGCTGAAGTGATGAGAAAAAGTGCATGATTGACTCGTAATTGTGCTAGATAGAAGGCTACTTGTGCTAAATAGACTAACAATCTTCAGAGCCCAATAGTTATTATATTTATAAGCTTTTCTGTAGTGTGCTTCGTTTTGCCACAGAGTACTACATGTCAGCGATATAATAGTTTTTCAACAAAAGAAAAGTCGCCCTTGCATGAAGGACGACTTTTCTTTTATTTTACAGTGTTAATCACCTGTACATAGTCCTTACTAATAAAAGCTGTTCCTGAATGAAGCTTATCAGAAAGGACTTCATACCAGCCATTTGTAGCAGAGCTTGTAATGATAACAGGCATACCACTTCTTGCATAAGTGAATAGTGGGCTATTGCTTGTCGATGCATCTGTACGAACATTTAAACCAGTAGTCGTTGTGATACCAACTATATATGGATTTTTGGCATCCTTAAAGCCTAAAGCCTTTTCAGCACGGTAGTAATGACCTGCAATTTTCGCTCCCCAGAATGGATCAGAAGCATATTTCACATTAAAGCCAACAGCCTTTGAACCAACTACTGCACCATTAGCATAGTTTCTTCCAGGAGACCCCCCTGGAGTAATGTAGTTTGGCTGAAGGAACTTTTCAACAAGCTCACTGATATTTGCAGCAACACTATCAAATTTTTTGTTTAGTGGGTTTGTATCATATTCATATAAACCAAATAAATTATTTAAGTTTTGGGCGTTCTTACTCATACCATAAGCACTTTCATGCTGAGCAAGTGATAAAATAAGCAGCGCATTAATTTGTGAATTCTCTTCTACCTCTTTTAATATTTGCCCTAAGCCAATAAGCTTACTTTTCGTTGTAGCATCTTTATAGAGAGTAATCCCTGTGCTTTCCACTTCCGCTAGTTTGTTCATAATATACGCATCAAGTTCCTCTGCTGTATATTGTGTTTTAGCGCGAGCCGGTAAAAATTGATAGTAATTATAGGCCTCACCCTTAGATGAGCCATCTCCATTTGTGAAAAAGATACCATCCCAGCTATAGTATTTTTCGCCTGACTTCATAAAGGAAGGTGCTTTTCCGAAGACATAGCTAGATGAATACTTATTAGTTTTGTAATCGTAAAGCGTGTGCTTAATTTCACCATTTTCATTTGAATAGTAAGAACGACCTTTACTCATTGAAAATGGGATTAATGTCACATCTGCGTGCTTTAAATAGCCTACTTGTCCTGCTAGTCGAACCTTCACCTGCGTAGCATCACTGCTAAGATATTCCATTTCAGTATCCCCAGCAACCCCAATTTGATCCTTAATTGTTTCTGAGTTTAAGACAACATAATTATTTGTCACAACATAGCCAGAGGACATTTTCATAATTTTATTATTTTGAACAATTACCTGCGTATTGTTTGTTATAGCCTTCTCGGCAGCATCAAAGGTAGTAAATTCTTGATTACCAACCAATGTGCCATTGGAGATTTCCTTCACAGCAAACTTAGTGGTATTTGATTCACCTGGGCTTGGAGTACCACTGTTAGGGTCACCAGAGTTTGACTCCCCACCATCACCGCTACCAGTATTTGCATCAGCAAGTGTCATTAATCGATGGATAAATGTAGCCGCTTGACCGATTGTTGCATTTTTTTCTGGCATAAAGTAACCATTCGAGCCCTTAATGATTTCTAATTGAGCACCTATAGCTACTGCCTGGCGATATTCTTTAATAATTGCTGCGTTATCCTTAAAGGTAATAGAAGAAGTACCTTTTGGAATTTCTAAAAAGTTTATTGCTCTTTCCAGCATTATCGCCATATGCTGTCTTGAAATAGCTGCATTCGGTTTAAATGAGCCATCTTTGTAGCCTGTAATAATTCCAGCCGTGGCAGCGAGCTGAATATCTGTCGCATACAAATATGTACTTGGGACATCAGTAAATACGATGTTGTTTGCTTCTTCAAGATTCATAGACTTTGCTAAATAAGATGCGAATTCGCCACGGGTTACATTGGCATTTGGACGGTAGCTTCCTTTGGCATCTGTGATTAATGCATTTTTGGAAATTAAATAACGAAGACCCGGTTCATGGTCATGTCCTGACAGTTCATCGGCTGATGCTAGCTGTGGCTGCATAAAAAGCAAGCCAACTACAGTCATGAGCAATGCTATGATTGATAGTTTTTTCATATTTTTACCCTCCTAAACTTCTACATCATTTTAACAAAGTTATAGTGTCGCGATAAGGGTCAAATGTTAGAAAAATCGTAAAATGAGACTATATAAACAGTTTTCTTTACAATTAAATGAAACTGGAAAATAGCATAAATGTTCCATAGCTATTTTGGCATATTTTTGATAATGTTATAGAAGTAAAATATGTGAGGGGAGAGTGAGGGCTCTAAATTATTTGGGAGCGCAAAAAATGAAAAGAATAGCAAAAAATTTACTAGTTTTAGTTGTGTTATTGTCAATGGTGATGACCCCGTTAAATGCTTATGCATCTCAAACGGTCAAAAAGGATTATCCGCTCTCGAAAGGTGTGCAGTATAAACAATATACATACAGCAATACCTATACAAATTCCATTAATCATATTGCAATTAATGTAGGTGATCCAACAACAGAAGTACAATTAGGTATGCCTGCAGCAGTCAATGGAAAAGAATCGACAACAGCAAATGCTAATCGTCTTTCACGTGAAGGCAATCGTGTAGTGGGTGCTATTAATGCAAGCTTTTTTAATATGTCTGAAGGCTACCCATTATTTTTATTAGCAAAAAATAATGTGATTTTAAATGGCGGGGCTGTGTCAAATGGCTCTGATCAATATATGAATGTACCTACTGCATTTGGGATGGCAGCAGATGGACGCGGTGTTATTGATTATTTTGACTTTGATGTCACGCTTTCTCATAACGGTACAAATTATGAAATGTCAGGTATGAATCGTGAACGTAATATCTATGAATCAATTATTTATACGCCACAATTTTATAGTAAAACAACAGATACAAATGAATATGGTTTTGAAATCGTCGTAGATACGGGTGAACCAATTACTGAAAATAAATTTGGACAAACGTTAACTGGAAAGGTGACTAAAATTACACCTTACGGATCAAAGGAAAAGGTATCCATTCCTGCGACTGGATTCGTAGTATCTTTACAAGGTGGAGATTGGCACAAGAAGCTAAGCCAAATAGCAATTGGAGATGAGCTAAGTGTTAACTTCTCAATTGATAAGCTTTGGCAGGATGCACAGTTTATCATGGCAAGTGGTCCATATTTAGTAAAAGATAATAAGCCTTACATTATGATGAGCACATCTAGCTCTCGGGCGAAAGAAGTTGCACCACGAACAGTTGTAGCTACAAGTAATAATGGGAAAACAGTTCATTTTATTACAGTTGATGGGCGTCAAAGTCATAGTAAGGGAATGAATATGGTTCAACTTGCGAACTATTTAGTATCTCTTGGNNTTGGTGTAGATCAAGCGATTAACTTAGATGGTGGCGGCTCAACAACAATGGGTATTCGCAACTACGGTAGCAATAATGTTGTATTAGCAAATCTACCTTCTAATTCAGGTAATACACAGCGTCTTGTGTCCGCAACATTACAAGCTGTAAGTACGGCACCAACTGGTAAAGCAGCGAAAATTGAATATACAAATAGTACAAACTATGCAACTCTTTTAGCAGGTGCATCGTCTAGTATAGCAGTAAAATATGTTTTAGATGAAAACTATAATACACTTCCACTTGATGGTCGATTATCGCTAACATCTGAGAATAATACTCTAAATATTAACGGCTTGAATTATACTTCAACGAAAGCTGGCAATGATCGTATTAACATCAACTATGATGGCTCACCTGTACAATCATTCCAAGTCAAAGTAGTAGATGCTGCAGCAACAATGAGCGTTGCGCCGAAATCAAAATCAGTGAGCGCTGGCGATACTGTCAAATTTACTATGGATGCAAAGGATGACGAGGGCAAACCTCTAGTTTACAATGCATCACAGGTAAAATGGTCTGTAGAAGGAGATATTGGTACCATTACTAATGATGGTAAGTTTACAGCTAAAAATCCAGGTGCTACTGGTAAGATAGTGGCAACGTTAGGAACAAAAAGTGAAGCGGCTACGGTAACTGTAGCAAAAGCTGCTTTATTTAAAGACATTCCAAATAATTATGTGTACTATAAGGAAATTGAATATTTAACGAAAAATAAGATTATTACAGGGCAAGCAGATGGCACATTTAGACCGAATGATAAACTGACAAGAGCACATGCGGCAGTCATTATTAGTCGAGCACTTGGTTTAAATACGTCAAATGTAAAAAATCCAGGATTGAAAGATATCCCTGCGAATCACGTATACTATAAACAGATTGCAGCAGTTGTAGAGGCAGGTATTATGAGTGGAAAAGGTGACAATACCTTTGATCCGAATGGTACCTTGACTCGTGCACAAATGGCAAAAGTAGTAGCATTAGCTTATAAATTAAATGGGACAAGCAGCATTAACTTTAAAGATGTACCGAAGAATCATTGGGCTTACTCATATGTTCAACAGTTAGCGGCAAATAAAATTACAACTGGCTATAACGATAATACGTACAAGCCAAATGAATCTATTAGTCGCGCTCACTTCGGATTATTCCTATATAGAGCCATTCAGCCAGGGAAATAGTCTTTAAAGAAGGGCATTGTATGTAAAAAATAGCAAACTAGTCACTATATCTAGTTTGCTATTTTTGTTTATCTTCATCCAGTAGAAGACTCCTACCTCTACAGGTGGTGAGATGAATGCGGATTTGGTTCCTTTTCATTGGGTGTCCAAACACCTACTGAAATAGCGGAACTCAGTCTAGGAACGCCACGTCCTGTGGCAACGACTGAGTGACCAACATCATGTTAGCCCAAAGCCTCTGGCAGATGTCACGGATTTTCAAAGGAATGAATTGTGCGGGCACAATTCAAAATCCGGACGCAATTACGCCAAGGCGAAATTGATAAAGACTAGTAGATTCATCATGAGAAGTCGATTCGGACGACTGCTAGATTAACCTCACATTAAAGGGATGAATCAACTAGTATAAAGCTTCTCTTTTTTTTACTATTTTTAAAAAGAATGATGATGAACAATTGTGGTATAATCTCAGTATTAAAAAGTAAAAGGATGTTTTTTAATGAAAATAGGCATTGTGGGGAATTACGGCAATGATAATAATGGTGATGAATCAATATTATACGGCATTCTTCAACAAGTAAAACAAACATTTTCGGTAACTAGTGATGACATTACCGTTTTTAGTAATAACACACAACAAACATCCGAGCGTTATGGGGTACATAGCTATCCATTGTATTACAGAAAGAGTAACTTATTTAAAACGTTTATCCATACTTATAAAAATAATAAACCATACGTATCAAAATTTGACCTCCTCATCATTGGTGGAGGTGGTATTTTAATGGATTTCTATAAACGTGAGGCTCACCTGTATGGAGCATATGCAATGATGGCCAAGCAAAGTAATATTCCCTACATTATTTACGGATGTGGTGCTGGACCACTGGATACATTTTCTGGAAAGATTAGCATACGTGCTATGTGTCGTTATGCAGCAAGTATTTCTGTAAGGGATCCTCAGTCTAAAAAGCTATTGCAAAGTATTGGCGTAAAAAAGCCAATCGAAATTATTGGTGATCCTGCCTTTACATTAAAGGGGGATCGCCATAATTACGCTGAAAAACCGGTTAAAATAGGGGTGTCAGCGGTTCCTTACTATAATGCAAATTATTGGCCAGAAGGAAATGTTGAAAAATACGATGCATACGTGACAAGTATGGCAAAAAATTTAGATCATGTAATTTCTGAACACAATATCCAAATTACTTTTTTTGCTACAAAGTTTCCGCAGGACGTTACTGTGACGAAGGATATTCAGAAAAAAATGCTGCAACGTGCACATACAGAAATTATTGAGGAAAATTTGGTGCCAGAGCGATTACTTGAAGTAACTGAGGAGCAGGATATTATTATTGGTACACGTTTGCATTCTCTTATTTTGGCAACGAATTCAGAAACACCAATTATTGCAATATCCTACCATACAAAAGTTCAGGATTTTATGTCCTTTGTGGGCGCATCAGATCGTTGCTTACAAATGCAGGATTTAGAGGATGATGAGAAGGCCCTATCCACAATGGTTGGCAAACTAAGTAGCGATTGGAAGCAGTCAATTGCAGAGACGAAACAAATTGCTACACAAATTCATAAAGAGGCCATGCATGGTCAGGAATTAATGAAAAAGGCAGTGACACGTCTATGAAAAAAATACTCGTCATTAGTAATATGTATCCAACATCTGATCATTTATCATTCGGTATTTTTGTGAAAAACCAAGTCACAGCACTTGAAAAAGCAGGGCTAGATGTAGAAATATCTGTGAATACTAACCCAGCAACAGGTAAGAAAAACACTATTATGAAATATGCAAAATGGGGTTTTTCAACATTGATGAAGGGCTTTAAATATAGAAAATCCATTGATGTTACACACGCCCATTATGTGTTCCCTTCTGGTATGCTGTCTTTACTTTTGAAGAAAATGTTTGGTATACCGTTTATTGTCACAGCCCATGGTGGCGATATAGAACGTATGGCTAAAAAGAATGCAAGAATTCGCAATTGGACAGCAAGTATTTTGCGTGAAAGTGAGCACGTTATCGCAGTGGGTCCTGTCCTAGCGCAACAAATAGAACAAGATTTTGGCATTGAACAGAATAAAATTTCTGTTGTTAGCATGGGGGTCAATCGAGAGGTATTCACCAAAGAAAGCCAAGCTGCTATACGTACAGAATTACAATTAGCTGCTGAGCCCTTCCGATTTTTATTTGTTGGAAATGTGATTAAGCAAAAAGGTGTTGAAGAGCTATTACAGGCTTTCCAAATGCTTAAAACAAAGGTATCACGTCCTGTAGAGTTAACGATTGTAGGCTCTAGAAGAGACCAGACATTTTACCAATCCCTGCAACCATTAATTAGTGAGGACGTCAAATTTGTAGATCCACTAAAACAACAAGAACTAGTGAAGTGGTTCCAAGCAAGTGATGTCTTTGTATTACCATCCCATTTAGAAGGGTTTGGATTAGTAGCATTAGAGGCATTAGCAACAGATACACCTGTTATTGCATCAAATGTAGGTGGCCTTGTCTCTTTGCTTGGGGAAGGCGCAGGGCATTTAGTGGAGCCCGAAAATGCTATGGTTTTATCTGAGGAGATGCTGCGTGCCGTGAACACGCCAAAAGAACAATATATGAATCGTGAAGCAGTCGATAAAGTATTAGATATTCACGATGAAAAAAATATAACAGCTCGCTGTATAGCGATTTATAAGTCGGCCATTGAAGGTGGGGATGACTTATGAATAATTTCTTAAAAATAATCGGGGCAGTTACGATTATTAATATTGTATCTCGTGTTTTTGGATTCTTACGCGAAGTAATTATTGGTTATCAATATGGCAGTAGCCATATTGCTGATAGTATTTTTACAGCTTATACAATTCCAAATTTTTTATATCTAGTCGTAGGTGGTGCATTTACTACTGCTGTTATCACTATTTATAATCGGGAAACAACGGACCGTGCCCTATTTGTTAAACAGTCATTTACAATTGTATTGTTAACTGTTTCCATAATGACCATTGTAATGTTAGCATTTACTAATCCGATTATGGACATGTTTAATCAAGCTAAAGACGAAGATGGGAAATTAAGTGAAAGCGATTTAGAGTTAGCTAAAAATCTGTATTATTGGATGATGCCTTCGTCAATCTTACTTGTATTATCCTCATGGTATAGTGGGTTGCTAAATGCAAATCACAAATTCCATTTGTCTAGTTTTGCCATTTTAATTTATAATGCAGTTTTTTTATTAATTGCTGTAGTTTTATCTAATATTGAAGCTATCGATGCAGTGGGATATGGGATTAGTGCATTAGTAAGTGCGATAATAATGATATACTTCTTAATTATCGGTTATCGTAAAATGGGTTCATATAAGGTTGGTTTTTCATTTGAACGTAATATGGCATCTAAGCAATTGTGGGTAATAATTTTACCGATGATGCTCGGTGGCGCTACAATTCAACTTTATGCATTATTACAGCGTGTTTTTGCAGGGATGTTATCTGAAGGGGCAGTAGCTGCTGTAAACTATGCCTCAAGACTTATGCAATTCCCGCAAGCAATTTTAATTACAGCTGTAACGACTGTTATCTTTCCAATTTTGAGTAAAAAAGAGGCAGAGAATGACCATGCTTCTATTAAAAGCTTATACTCCAAAGGTTTACATTATCTATTGTTGTTGCTTTATCCTGTAACAATCTACTCATATTTTTACGCAGAGAATCTTATACAGGTTGTTTATCAGCGTGGTAATTTTGATGAAGTTTCAACTGCAATTACTACACCAGTAATGGCAATCTTCTGTTTATCGATGTATTTTTTAGCCGCAAACATGTATATAACGCGCTTTTATTATGCAAAGGGTGACTCAATAGCACCGGTTATCTTCAGCTTAATAAATGTATTCGTTGTTAACATTGTCGTTATTATGCTGCTTGTCGATAAATATGGAGCAGAGGCAATTGCATGGGGTACTTTAGTGAGTTCAGTAACAAACTTTATTATGCTGATTGTTTATGCAGCCTATAAGTATGATTTGAAAATGGGTATTTTTAGCAAAGAGCTTCAATTTTTCAGAGCAGTTCCGCCAATGATCATCATCACAATTGTTTTGTATTTTTCAAGTAAGTTTTTAATATTTGACAACAGATATATAACGTTCATTGTAAGCCTTGTTATTTTTAGCGCAGTTGTCGTAGGATCGTATTTATTATTTGGAGTGAAGGAAGTCAAAGAATTTAGTGATAAATTAAAAAGAAAATTTTTAAAGCAATAAAGTAATGGGTATCCGAGAATTCATTTAGGATACCCATTTTTGTTTGGTCTTTATTAAAAAGCTTATCCTCTATACTTGTTAATCATTGTTCTAAAAAATTGTCATATTCATAATGTTTTATAGTAAAAAAATAGGGTCTGTATTATAATTAATTTTATCTCCATTCAGCAGAAGACACCCACCTCTTCAGGTGGTGAGATGAATGTGGTTTTGTTTCCTTTTCAGTGGATGACCAAACACCTACTGAATGAAGATATAGCCTCCGGCGGATGTCACGGATTTTCAAAGGAATGAATTGTGCGCGCACAATTCAAAATCCAGACGCAATTACGCCAAGGCGAAATTGATCCAGTGTCACGGATGTTTTGCGAACATTCAAAGAAGTTTGTATTTAATATAGGGCATATATTTAATATTGCTCAGAGATTATATCTACACAAACAAAGATAAGGTGGAAAGCATGGCAAGAGGTAGAAAGATTAATTCGAATGGTGAACGGAGTAAACAATTATTGCTTGAAAAAGCGATGGAGCTATTTTCTATGAAAGGCTATCATGAGACAAAAATAAGTGATATTGTAAAAGCAGCCAATGTCACACAGCCTACTTTTTATTTATATTTTGAAAGTAAGGATTCTCTCTATAACGATCTGAATAGAAGATTTTTATATGAATTTGATCAAATCATGAATAAATCATCAGGGCAAGTTGAAAAGGGATTCGCAGGCTTTATAAGAGCATTAGAGCAAAAAATAACGCTGATCTTTATCTACATAATCGAAAATCCAACTTTAACGAAAATAGGCTTTTTAGAATCGACCCAGTCACATTTAGTTAAATCTCAACTTTCAGAGCATTTTCTTCATCTTATAAATCTATATGATTGTATGCATATATTACAATCTTATAAAGTTGATAGTCTAATAATGGTAGATAGTTTTGTGGGGTCTTTAGAGCGGTTAATAGTCACCCATTTGTTTGAACAAAAAAAACAGCCAGTTGATTTAGCAAAAGATGTGATTCATTTATATTTTTTGAGAGATTATTCTGGAAATACATAAAAAAATTCGCCTCATCTATAAATAAAAAGAGATGAGGCGGATTTTTAGTTTTTCACTGAAATATGCAAGTATATTCCTTTTTGAAGCTTACTGCCTGTTTGTTGCTGAACAGACGGATGTACAAGAAGCATATATTCCTGTCCGCTGTTTAGTGGTTGGGATGGCGTCACAAGTAATGAATGGCCATCAACCTTAGTATTGGTCGGTACCTCATCACCACCTAAAGCAACAAGTTGTACACTGCCATCAGCGATTTTAGATGTGAGCGCTTGTGAAAATATCACCGTAAATGTTTTAGTATTTGCTACATTTTTTAAGCTTGTAAGCTCTTTGTAATCCTTATATTGTTCCTTTAGTGCGTCATAATGAGCCTGGAAAATAGGTGCTGTCTTTGTCGTGATGTTTGGCTTGACCCCTACTTCATTTATTGTTTGACCTAAGGGACCTGTAAATTTCCCTACAGTTAGCTTTAAATAGCTACCATCGTGAAGTTCAAAAAAGCCTTGCATAGCTCCTTTTCCATAGGTTGTTTCCCCATACAAAATAACAGCTTGTTGATCTTGTAAAGAAGCGGCTAGCATCTCAGAAGCACTTGCACTATAACGATTAACTAGAATACGTGTATTCGCAGGAAACTTTTCGTTTTGGCGGACTGCTCGAACTTCATAAGAGGCATGTGCTTCCTCAAGTAAATAGGCGATTTTTGCATTTGAGAAAAGGCCCGTAATTTCCTCTGCCGTTTCTACATAGCCACCACCATTGTTTTGTAAATCTAAAATAAAGGAAGTTGCACCTCGCTGCTTTAATTGAATAAGTGCATCTTTTACAAGTTTCGCCCCATCCTCTGAGAAAGAAGACATGGCAATATAACCAACATCTCCGAATAATAATTCCGATTCCACATTCGGTAGGGTGAATTTTTTTCTTGTAATAGATTTTGTGGAAGTCTTGCCATCTGCATTTTGCAATGTGATATCGACCTTAGTACCTTCATCGCCAACTAATAGGGATGAGGCTTCTTGGGTAGAGCGTCCTACAATAGATTGACCGTTAATTTCGGTAATGATGTCACCAGCGATGACACCAGCTTCAGAAGCACCGCTATTGTCAATTACCTGTAAAATATGAATACCATCCTCATGTTCCTCAATGATAACGCCAATACCAATTGTTGCTAGGTTAATGCTATTCATAAATTCTTCAAATTCCTGTTTCGTAAAATACGTGGAATAAGGGTCTAACATATCAATCATTTCGGGAATTGTTTTTGCGTTTTGCAAATCACCTTTAATCGTACCAACATAATTTTCTTTAATAATTTCTTTGATTTCCTTGACAAGCGGCTGTTCATTGCTAGCTGCTTGCGTGTTGGTAAATGGAATGATGAAAAAACTTAACATAAATATGAAAGACCACACTATTTTTTTCATAGGACACCTCTTTTCTAATACTATTAGTATACATGAATTTCCATATAACCGCGAATAGGAAAGAGGCATTTTAGTAGTACGGGAGAGATTCTATTTTTTAAGAATTTTATGAATTATTAAACCAATAAAAGCACCTATTAATGCGGGTACAAGCCATCCAAGATTTTGCTCATACAAAGGTAGAATTTTTAAGATTCTCTCGTATAGTGATATTTTTATATCCATTTCCTTGAAACCATCATACAAGCTAACAAAAAATGTTGGAATTAATGCTAGAATGTAAACAATTTGTCCACCTTTATAGAAGTTATCGAAAAGTGATAATACCATTAACACCATTGCCAATGGATAGATCATTAATAAAACTGGCAGAGATGCACTAATAATTGTGGAAAGACCAACGTTTGTAATTGCTGTACTAAAAATAGTGAAAACGATTAGGAATGTTTTATATGAGATTCTTGGGAATAACTTGTTAAAATATTGAGCATTTGCAGTAAGTAAACCTACCGCTGTCGATATACAGGCTAGTAAAATAGTAATAGATAGAATTACGTTTCCTAGTCTACCAAATAGTGCTTCTGCTGATTTTGCAATAATATTTCCGCCATTATCCAAGGCACCGATTGCATCAATACTAGTGTTTCCAATATGGCCAAGTGAGATGTAAACAAATGATAAACCAAGAGCAGCTACAACGCCTGCAAATACTGTTGTATTGACCTGCTTTCTCCTATCGTACATACCCATGCCCTGCAATGCTTGCAAGATAACGATACCGAAAACAAGCGCACTTAGTACATCCATTGTTAAATAACCTTGTACAAAGCCTTCAGCAAAAGGGGTTACTGTGTATTTTCCAACAGCATTGCCTGCTTCACCCATTGGCGAAATAAAGCTTTTAACTGCTAATAATAAAATAACAGCCAAGAGTGCTGGTGTTAGTATTTTACCTACTCGATCTACAAGCTTTGAAGGATTGATGGCTAAATAGAGTATTAAAGCAAAAAATAAGACAGAGGTGATGAATAGCGGTGCCCAATGATCTATTGCTGCCTCTGGAAGAAAAGGGACAATCCCTATTTCATACGATACGGATCCTGTCCGTGGAACAGCGAAAAATGGCCCAATCGCTAAATAAACAATGGACGTAAAAATAACGCCAAATGTAGGGCTCACACGGTTAGCGAGCAATTGCAAGTCGCCACCCGCTTTTGCCACAGCTACTATTGCAAGTAAAGGTAAACCAACACCTGTTATTAAAAATCCAATCATTGCTGTTAGGATATGCTCTCCAGCCTGTTGACCTAATAACGGTGGAAAAATTATATTCCCAGCTCCTAAGAACAAGGCAAATAGAAGTAAACCCACTGCTAAATTTTCTTTGATGAAAAGCATGATGTTTTTCATAAAATTTAAAACTCCTTTAAAATTGAAAAAATAAAACTTTCTAAAAATTTTAAATACAGAAGTGTATGTTACCATATGAAGTCTAATCTTGCAATTATAATACTATTGTAATATAGTCGGAATCTGTCATTTCCTATAAGTTTGATAGATTGTTTGAAAAATAGTCAGTATTTCCGATTTCTGAACAATTAAATATCTAGTATGATAGACACACAAGGAATTATTTTAGCATGAACGGAGGCAATTGGGTATGCAAAAATCAAAAAAGTGGAGAATCCTTGCTTTAAGTACTATCGCTACTTCATTTTTCGCATTACAGACTGCAGAAGCAGCAACTTATACTGTACAAAAAGGGGATACCCTATCTAAAATCGCCCAAAACCATCAAGTAACGATACAAGATATCAAAACATGGAATAATCTAACGAAGGATACGATTTATGTAGCCCAAAAACTAGAGGTTACAAAGCAACCTTCGAATCAAGAAGTGAAACCATCAAATCCATCGACATCGACAACAAAACCAGTAACACCATCAAAGCCTATTAGTACTTCCTACACGGTCGTTAAAGGTGACACATTATCCAAAATTGCTAAGCAATATAATGTGACACTAAAAGAGCTAAAGGATTGGAACGAATTAACAACAGATGCTATTTACATTGGACAAGTATTAAAGGTGTCTCCTGTTGCATCCATCCCTGAGGGTGAAACAATACATAATAATGTGACTTCAAATACGGGAACGCCTTCAAAGGTAACGACAAAGGATCCAACATTGAGTGGACAAGCTATCTATAAGAAAACAATTGAGGTAGCTAATTTGTTGGTAGGGACACCCTATCTTTACGGTGGTAATACTCCTGAGGGGCTTGACTGTAGTGGCTTTATTTTCTATGCCTTTAATCAAAGTGGGTTGAAAATTGGAAGAGATAGTAGTGAAGGGTATTTTTATGGAAATACATCACATGTAAAGACCCCAGTAGCTGGAGATTTAGTATTTTTTGAGAACACATATAAAGAAGGAATATCCCATATGGGTATTTATCTTGGGAATAATAAATTTGTCCATGCAGGAACAGATGGAGTTGAAATTTCTGATGTGACATACTCTTACTGGTCAAGCAGATTGGTCGCTTATAAACGATTTGATCTATTGAAGTAAAAAAATCCTCTTATTCTTTGCTGAAAGAATAAGAGGTTTTTTGCTTTTTATTGCGTTACGCGTGCTGTCCAGCGGGAAAGATCTGCACCTTTTGGATTGACTAGCTGTGGTGGGAAAATGAATGTCCATGGCTTTGTAGAGTTAGGCTGAACAGTTAAAACAGGGTCCATATTAAAGGAGCCTTTAGCGATTTGTTTACCTCTGGCATCAATTATTTCTAAAGGAAGCTGTTCAAGATTAATAGCTTTACTATGGCCATTACGAATAAAGATAGAGACGTTTAAACTTCCGTTGTTAGCAAACTTGGCTTGGAGTCCAGTAAAATTGACTTCTGTTTCGCCTAGCTTTGGCAATGTTTTGACGATTTTAGCAAGCTCTTCTTTTTGTGCATCTGGCAATTGTTTTTCCCATGTTGGGTCTAATTCTAGCTGATGTTCACGTAATGATACTAGATTAAAAGCTAATTTCCAGCCTTCTTCAGGTATTTCATCGACTTTGATTGTTGATTTTTCAAATTCAAATACCCATGGGCGAGCACTTTCAGCAGGGATTGTACCCAGTGCCTTAAAGTCGAACCTTTTCGTTGCTACTAGCTCATCATTTTTATCCATGATGAATAGCTCAATTTCACCTAGTTCAATTTCTTCAGCTAATGAAGAACGGAAAAATGCACGTACTAACCATTTCCCAGTACGTGGGTCTGGATCAATACTAATAGAAGAAAGAGATAATTGGTTAGGCTTAAGCGGCTCTAGTTCATTTGCAAGGAAGTTAAAGATATATTTCTGCTCTTGCGGAACATCCCAATCTGGATGAAATGACAATTTCGTTTCAACATCTCGATCATCGTCTGTATTTTCTACCTTAATATTTTCTAGTAAATCTTTAGAATCAATTGTATTTTCTTGTCCAAGCTTATCGGACTTTTTAAAGAATGAGAATAGACCCATTATTGTTGTACCTCCTGTTCAGTTTCAATCATTTTCATAAAGCCTGTGATTTCAATAATTATAGAACGACGTAATTCTTGGAAGTTTTTAGCGAATAGCTCTAAACCTTCACGCTGATAGATACGCATAGGATCTTCTTGTTGATAATGGCGTAAACCAATACCTTCTTTTAAGTGTGCCATTGCCTCTAAATGTTTTACCCAGCCACTATCTAAATAACTCAGCATTACTTGAGGAATGATTGCAATAACTCGGTCGTTTTCTGCGAATTTTTCCATTTTTGCTGTTAGCTCATCTACGGGTTTTTGTAGTGAATCTAGAATTGGGATCACCTTTCCAACCTCTCTATCGATTGTGATAGGTGTAAGGAATAGACTGTTTAATGTTTTTTCCATACCATCATAATCCCATTCAGTTGAAGGTAATTCCTCTGGTGAAGCATCACGTACTGCAAAATCTACTGTTTCGTAGAACATTTGCTTCAATTGTTCTAATAAATCCTCGCCAGCTAAAATTTTGTCACGTAGACCGTAAATAACTGTACGCTGATCATTAATAACATCATCCAATTTTAAATTGTATTCTCGCATTCCGTATTGGGAGCCTTCAACAATTCGTTGTGTGCGGTTAATAAGCTCTTGTACATCTTTGTTTTGGATAATACCTTTTTCATCAACAACCATTTTTGCAGAGAATTTTTCAACTTCTTCTTTTGCGTAACGTCGGAACATATCATCTTCAATAGAGAGAATGAAGCGGCTTTCACCAACATCACCTTGACGACCTGAGCGGCCACGAAGCTGATTATCTACACGACGGCTTTCATGCTTTTCAGTACCGATAACATATAAGCCGCCAAGCTCATGTACTTCTTCACCTAGCACAATATCTGTACCACGTCCGGCCATATTTGTCGCTACTGTAATACGTCCTTTTTGACCTGCTTGAGAAATAAGTTCAACCTCTTGCTCAACTGTTTTTGCGTTAAGCAATTGGAATGATAAGCCTTCTTTTTTCAAGTAATCAGCAACTGTTTCAGACTGTAAAATAGATGTTGTACCAATTAAGACAGGTTGTCCCTTCTCATGGCGTTGTTTTGCTTCAGCTGCCACGTATTTATATTTCTCTTCCTGTGTGCTAAATATAATATCAGGCTTATCGACACGTTGGCGTGGACGGTTTGTAGGAATTTGAATAACTTCCATGCCGTACACTTCTCGTATTTCTTTTTCTTGTGTTTTCGCTGTACCCGTCATCCCAGAAAGCTTCGGATACATGCGGAAATAGTTTTGAATCGTTATTTGTGCTTGTGCTTTGTTTTCTTCAGTAATCGTCACACCTTCTTTAGCTTCAATGGCCTGATGTAAGCCATCCGAAAGCGAGCGACCTTCTAAAATACGACCAGTGAACATATCTACAAGCTCGATTTTGTCATCTTTAACAATGTAATCAACATCACGCTTGAACATGACATGAGCACGCACAGCTTGGATAACATAATGATAAAGTGTTTGGTGTTCAAGATCATATAAATTCTCAACATTGAAGGCAGCCTCAACCTTCTCAATGCCCTTGTCTGTTAATGAAGTAGCCTTTGTTTCATCATCAAAGTCATAATCTACTTCAGCTTTGAAACGTTTCGCAAGCATAGAGGCAATACGATGTAGTTCATCATTCGCAGCCATTTTTCCAGCAATAATGAGTGGCGTTTTTGCCTCATCAATTAGTACACTATCTACTTCATCAATAATGGCAAAGTGATAAGGACGTTGAACTTTCTCTGCTAAGCTATGAGCCATGTTGTCACGTAAGTAGTCAAAACCAAATTCAGTCCCGACTCCATAAGTGATATCTGCATTATATGCTTCTTTTTTTGCATCTGGCTCCATCATTGGAACGTTTAAACCAACTGATAAGCCAAGGTATCGATGAATTTGGCCAACTAGTTCATAGTCGCGCTTCGCCAAATAATCATTCACGGTGATGACATGAACACCTTTTCCTTCTAATGCACGTACATAGGAAGGAAGGGAGGCGACAAGCGTCTTACCTTCACCTGTAGGCATTTCTGCAATATTGCCTTCCGTTAAAACAAGGCCGCCAATAAGTTGTACATCGAAATGACGCATACCTAATACACGTTTTGAGGCTTCGCGTACAACAGCAAATGCTTCTGGGATGATTGATGTAATCGGTTCGCCTTGTTCTAAACGATTCTTGAAAACAACAGTCATTTCTTTTAATTCTGCATCTGACTTGTTGACATATTTTTCTTCAAGATTATTAATTTGATCTACTATTTTATAGTAGCGTTTTAATTGACGAGCACTAGTTTGCTCATCGTTACGTTTAAAAATTGAGAACATGAAATATACGCTCCTTTTAGGTTGTCTAAATGCTAGACACTTCATTATTCTATCAAATTTTACGAATGGTGACTACATTTGACATACAGTAATCTACCATATTAAAAGTAAGGAATAATTTTTGTGAATTGGTGGAAAATAAATAGAAAAAGTATATTTCGTTGCCGGTTCGTGCTATAATCAATTTGGATTCCAATGTAGATTATTTTTTGAGGAGGAGAGACATGATTTACGTGTCTTTAATAGTAGCATTTGTTGCTTCCATATTGTTAACTCCACTAGTTAAACGATTAGCGTTCAGAATAGGTGCGGTTGATGCACCAAACTATCGAAAAGTTCATGCACGAATTATGCCAAGACTTGGCGGATTGGCGATTTTCCTTGCTTTTTTAATAGGTGTTGCCATACTGTATCCTTATTTAACTTCAAACGGTGTACTACCATGGAATGTTAGTAAATATAGTTTATTGGCTATCATAATTGGTGCCTGTATTATTGTAGCAACAGGTGTTATAGATGATATGCGTGAGATTTCTGCAAAGGCCAAAATGCTAGGTCAGCTTGCAGCAGCACTTATTATTATTTTTGTGGGTGGTATTCAAATTGACACAATTAACTTACCATTCGTCGGAGTTTTAGATTTTGGATTACTAAGTATTCCTTTAACAATTTTGTGGATTGTCGGCATTACAAATGCTATAAATTTAATCGATGGCTTAGACGGTCTAGCTGCAGGTGTTTCAACGATTGCCCTTATAACATTAGCAATCATGGCCTTTATTATGAGCAATATGTTTGTTTTGGTTCTTGCGGCTATATTAGCAGTAGCATCATTCGGCTTTTTATTTTATAATTTCCACCCTGCCAAAATCTTTATGGGTGACACAGGAGCACTGTTCCTTGGATTTATGATTTCTGTCCTTGCATTACTTGGATTTAAAAATGTCGCATTCGTGGCTTTAATTATTCCAGTAATCATTTTGGGAGTACCAATTTCTGATACATTCTTTGCAATTGTTCGCCGTGTACGGATGAAGAAGAAATGGTCTGATCCAGATAAATCACACTTACATCACCGTTTACTGGATATGGGCTTCACACATCGCCAAACAGTGCTTATTATTTATGGAATTGCCATGATGTTTGGTTTAGCAGCCATCATTTTCTCCATGGCAAAAGTATGGGGCGCTATTTTACTAATCGCTGTCATCTTAACGGCTCTTGAAATCTTTGTCGAAGTCATTGGACTAGCAGGGAAAAACTACAAACCATTACTGAACTTTGTTCGGATATTTAATAAATAAAATATTAAGCAATCATACATGTTTATGTGTGGTTGCTTTTTTGGTGGTTGAAAATAGCGAAGGTCTAGCTATGAAATTGAATCAAGAAGTAGCCTCGAGGCGTAGAAAAAAACTGCTCTAATAGGGTAATGTTCAGGTCGCGAGGAAAACTGTTGATCAGATAGCGAGGGAAACGACTCAGGTAGAGGGGAAAGCTGCTCAAATCCAGTTGGGAATTGCTCAGGTAGCGGGGAAAATTGCTCAGGTCCGGTTGGGAATTGCTCAGGTAGTAAGGAAAACTGCTCAGGTTCAGTTGGGAATTGCTCAGGTAGTAAGGAAAACTGCTCAGCACCAAGTGGAAATCGCTCGGTAGGTGAGGAAACTGCTCAGGGATAGATAAAAACCGCTAGGATTGCCAAAATCAAAGCCCCTATAACCCAAGATAGCGAGATACAATGAATCGACACAAAACAAAAGTATCTCATATAAAAAGCCTTTCCACAAAATATCGTGGAAAGGCTCTTATTTTAGTTATTGGGCGTTTCTATTATCTGCTTCCTCATCTCCAGCCGCGTTCACTTTATCATGATTATTATTCGTTAAGCTAGAGGACGTTTTATTAGCATCAAGATGGTTGTTAAGTATTTCAGATACTTCATCAACCGATTGCTGATTTAATTGATAGTAATAAACACCAGTAGACATATCATCAACACCATCTAATGTTAAAGAATCAATACGCGGCATGCCTTGTGTTAAATAGGATAGGAATGACTTCATTTCAGTAAATGTCATATTGGTCTTCATGTTATCACCCAGTGCTCTAATAACATCATCGTATTTTGTAATGGAGCTAACAGAAGAAACTTTATTGATAATGGCTGTTAATATTTCTTGCTGACGTTTGCCACGTTCAATATCACTATCCTGCTTACGTGTTCTAGCTAGAGCTAGAGCTTGGCTACCATTTAAATGCTGTAGACCAGGCTGTAAATTAATAGAATTTCGGTCGAATTCATCCTTTTCGTGTAGCTTATATGGTACTTCCGCTTCGATGCCACCTAATGCATCCACCACATCGATAAAGGCATTAAAATTCATACGAACATAATAATCGATAGGAACATTTAATAGTTTTTCTACTGTATCGATTGTTGCCAGTGTGCCGCCGTATGCATGAGCATGAGTAATTTTATCCTCATAGCCTACTTTTGGGATAAAAACATACGAATCACGAGGAATGCTTAACATTTTAATCGTTTTTGTTTTATTGTTTAGTGTTGCTAAAATAAGTGCGTCGGAACGAGATTTATCAGAACCTTGACCTCGGTTTTCACTATCATCAACACCGACAAACAAGATGGATACATTATCATGTACAGGCTCTACTTTTTCTTCTCGCAGTGTAGAAACATCTCGACCTTCTAATACTTCAAGTGCTGAATTTGCTGCATGCTCCGCTTGCTTTGTGATATAAACACCATAAGCTGATACGCAAATTAGTAAACTAGCCACAAGAAGAAGGGCAACTTTTATTATTAAAGAAGTTTTAGAGCGCTTCTTGTTTTTATTTTTTATTCTATTTTTCATATTTAGTATATTCTCCTCTGAATTTTGGGAATAATAGAGCGATGAAACTAGTTTTTTATCAAAGAACCTAAAAGAATGTATGATTGATAAAATAGCTCAATATTAAAATTATACTATGGATATTAAGCTTTCGACAATTAAAACTATTTATTTCACAACAAATTCGATAAATCTAGCTTCTTCAAAAGAAATATTCGCCTGCCCATTTGTCATTTCTGTTACCCAGTTTCGGAACTGTTCTTCCTCTTCTTTTAGCACAGATACAATAATTTCTACGCCTTCCAAATATCGAATTTCTTCTAACGTATACGAAGAACCTCGAATTTCGTTTTCTACTTTACCTAGCCAAGTATAGTCTATGGCAATTTTCATAAAATGATGAAGTTTGCGCTCAACAACCTGTGCAGCAAGTAATCCTTCTGTTGTTGCTTTACCGTATGCACGAATAAGACCGCCACCGCCAAGTTTTATGCCTCCAAAGTAACGAGTAACCACAACGACTGTATCCTTTAAGCCCTGTTTCTTTAGGACCTCTAACATAGGGACGCCAGCTGTACCACTAGGTTCCCCGTCATCATTCGCTTTTTGAATATGATCATGCTCACCAATTAGATAAGCAGAGCAATTATGTGTCGCATTATGGTGCAATTTTTTTATGCGATCAATAAAAGAAATTGCATCCTCTTCCGTTTCTGCACGTTCTATATAAGTAAGGAAGCGTGATTTAGAAATTACAATTTCGCTTTCTCCATATCCTTTTACAGTTAAATAATTTTCTCTCATATGTGACATTCTCCTTTAATCTAGGGTTTTATTCTATAATTTTCATGAAGAAAAAGCATTAATTTTTATCATTGTGATGCTATAATAGGTGTAGACTGTAGAATATATGAAATTGGTCTATTAGAATAGTAAGTAATCATAAGACATTAGACTGGGGAGTACACTATGTTTTCAAATGATACCTTCGATTTAAAGTCGCTTGATGACGTATTTAATCGAATGTTAGAAACAATCATGAGCTCTAAAGATGATATCTTTATTATAAGTGAACAAAGCCGAAGAAGCTTTGAAGATATGCAAAAAGAGCTAGAAATTGTTAGAAAACAAATTTCAATTATCATTGATGAAGGCGATGCTTTAGAAAAAAGTACACAGCTTGCAAAGCAAAGACTTGTGTTAGTGAGTAAAGCTTTTGATAATTATACCGAAGAACAAGTTAGAGATGCATATGAAACTGCGCATGATTTTCAAGTAAAGCTCTCCGTTATTAAAACACAAGAAAAGCAGCTACGTGATAAAAGAGATGATCTCGAGAGAAGATTGAGAGGTTTACTCGATACGATAGAACGTGCAGATCATATTGTCAATCAAGTAAATGTCGTTTTGAATTACTTAACGTCAGACTTAAAGAATGTTGGACTAGCGCTTGAGCAAGCAAAGATGAAGCAAGACTTTGGTATACGTATTATCGCTGCGCAGGAAGAAGAGCGTAAACGTTTATCAAGAGAAATTCATGATGGACCTGCTCAAATGCTGGCAAATGTATTAATGCGTACGGATTTAATTGAAAGAACATACCGTGAAAAGGGTATTGAATATGCTTTGGCTGAAATTGCCGATTTAAAGAAAACCGTGCGTAATGCATTATCCGAGGTACGACGTATCATCTATGATTTAAGACCAATGGCACTTGATGATCTTGGAATTGTTCCGACATTAAAAAAGTATTTATCGACAGTGACAGAATACAATCCTGGTGTTGAAATTCATTTCCAATCGAGCAGCACTGAAAAGCGTATACCTTCTAATTATGAAGTCTCTATTTTCCGATTAGTGCAGGAATGTGTCACTAATGCCATGAAACACGGAAAATGTAAGGATATTTGGGTGAAACTTGAGTGGCTGAGAAATGCCGTAAATATTGTCGTCAAGGATGATGGGATAGGGTTTGACCCACAAGTAGTGAAAGACCATTCATTTGGGATTTTAGGAATGCGAGAGCGTATCGAAATACTGGATGGTACAATCTCAATTAAAAGTGAAATAAACCGCGGCACTACGGTACTATTTAAAATTCCGTTAGAAGTCGAATAAAAGTAATTGTTGTAGAAATCTAGGGGGTAAAGACAAATGACGAAGATTATTATTGTAGACGATCACCAGCTATTCCGTGAAGGAGTAAAACGTATTTTAGATTTTGAAGATACGTTTGATGTAGTAGCAGAAGGTGATGATGGCACGGATGTGGTATCCTTATACGCTGATAACCAACCAGATGTTGTACTAATGGATATTAATATGCCAGGCAAAAATGGAGTAGAGGCTACAGCGGAGTTAATTAATGAATTCCCTGATGCAAAGGTAATTATGCTTTCTATCCATGATGATGAAACTTATGTAACACATGCACTTAAATCAGGTGCTCTTGGCTATATGCTAAAAGAGATGGATGCGGATGAAATCGTTGAAGCAATTAAGGTAGTAGCAAACGGTGGATCTTATTTACATCCGAAAGTTACTAAAAATTTAGTAGCAGAATTCCGCCGCCTTTCTGAGCATGAAAATAAAGGAAACTTCCATCAAGCAGAAATTCGCCGTCCATTCCACTTATTAACAAAGCGTGAGTGTGAAGTATTACAGTTATTAACAGATGGTCAATCAAACCGTACAATTGGTGAAACACTGTTTATCTCTGAAAAAACTGTTAAAAACCATGTTTCTAGTATATTACAAAAAATGAATGTCAACGACCGTACACAAGCCGTTGTTACTGCCATTAAAAACGGCTGGGTAGAAGTACGATAATTGCATAGCATTACTATAAAAGCTGTTTTAAAAAATTACTTAATAGTAATTTTTAAAGCAGTTTTTATTTATCTGTATTTAAAATGAAGCGTCAGGTACAAGACTAGATTTGAGCTAAGTAAAAAAATATAAGTGGGATATGAAGAAAACCCAATTGAAGTTTCACCTTATGAGGTACTTCTTCTTGATGAAAAGTGTCACAATTTATTGAAGAGAGCGTTTAAATAGTGCAACATTTTAAAGTTATGAGCGTCATATGAAAGATGTAGCACCTAAATGTTGAAAATACACAACAAAATTCCTACGACAGCATTTATATGCTACAATATGCGCGGGAGGTTTTTGGATGTTAAAGAAAAGTATTCTAGCAGTTTTTACCTTATTAATACTAACTGCCTGTGGTAATAAAAATGAAGATATGAGTGCGGAAGAACGCGCAAAAGTTATAGAGGATGGAACTGTTGGTTTTGAAATGATGGGTGAAAATGTAGAGAAAGCTACAAATGTCCCAGCAGAAGAAGAAAAAGCCATTTTAGGGGCATTCGATGAATATATTGCTGCTTTAAATGCAGAAGAAATCGAACGTTATATGCAAACAATATCGAAAAATCCAAAGGGCTTTAAATATGATGAAGAAGAGGCTTACGCAACTGAGGCATTCGACCAATTTGATATTACCCGTGATGTTGAAAATGTCACAATTGCAAAATATGGTGATGGAGAAGCACAGGTTTTTGCTAATATAAGGATGCATTCCTTACAAGTTGAAACAAATATAGAACATGAAAGTGCGGGTCGTCAGGTAACGGTCTTTGTTAAAGAAGATAATCACTGGAAGGTAACGAGCGTCTTTTATATCGGAGATGACACGAAATCAACTACAGGAAAATAGCGAGGAGGAATATCTTCATTTTTATTCTACAAAGAAAGAACTGAGTGAAGATATCCTCTAAAGTAAGAATCTGACTATACATAGAAAATGAATGTGAAATGGATGCTAGTCCTCTAGCAAAAATCTAGAATAACGGAAAGTAAATCTTGCTTCCTATTCAAAATCGGACGGGTTTACATATGACCGTAATTCATTTCACATTCATTTCTTTTTAATGTAAACTATGAAGAATAGGAGAGTGGACATGGATGAGGACGGCAATCGTAACAGATAGTACGGCATATATTACACCTGAAGAACGAGCACGCTTAAACATTCATATGATTCCGTTAAGTGTAAATATCTCAGGACAATTATTTGCTGAGGAAGTAGATATCACAGCATCTGAGTTTTATGATAAGGTGCGTGGGGCGAAAGAATTCCCTAAAACAACACAGCCTCCAATTGGAGAGTTTGCCACTCTCTTTGAAGAGCTTGCAAAAGATTATGATGCGGTTATATCTATTCATTTATCGAGTGGCATTAGCGGGACCTATCAAGGTGCAGTTCAAGCTGGAGAAATGGTGGAAGACATTGACGTTTATACTTTTGATAGTGAAATATCCTGTGCCGTACAAGGCTTTTATGTATTACGAGCAGCTGAAATGGCAGCACAAGGTTTTTCAGCAAAAGAAATACTTGCTACATTGGCGGACATGAAGCAGTATATTCGTGCTTACTTCATTGTAGATGACTTAGCTCACTTACAGCGTGGGGGACGTTTATCTTCAGCGGCAGCATTAATTGGGGGCTTATTGCAAGTAAAGCCTGTTCTGCATTTCGTAGACAAGGTTATTGTCCCTTTTGAAAAAATTCGCACACGTAAAAAGGCATTAAAACGTGCAGAGGATTTGTTAGCCGAAGATGCGAGAAAATATCAAGCGATGGATGCGGTTGTGATTCATGGTAATTGCCAACGCGAGGCAGAAGAATGGCTAGCACAATTAGCGTCAACCTACCCAAACGTGAACTTTACATTAAGCTATTTCGGTCCTGTTATTGGTACGCACTTAGGTGAGGGCTCTATGGGACTTGGTTGGACAAAAAAATAACTTAGATCAAACAGTCTCTACATAATATTTGTAGGGGCTGTTTTTTATCTTCATTCAGCAGAAGATCCACACCTCTACAGTGGAGAGATGAATGCGGTTTTGGTTTCTTTTCAGTGGGCGAAGATAAAGCCTCCGGCGGATGTCACGGATTTTCAAAGGAATGAACAAAAGGATGTTACCCTAAAATCTTCGCATCCTGCGAAAACGGCTAACTGACCTGCATCGTGCAGGCCTAGGCACAATTCAAAATCCGGACGCGCCAAGGCGAAATTGATTTCGTATCGAAAGGAGCAAAAAAATGAAATATAGAGGTTGGATATTACCACCTGCTTTGAGGGGTTTTCATGAAGGACGTATTTGGCTTAAGGAGCATTCACCGTTTCCAAAAGATCATATCGATAGGGTCATTGAATGCAATTACTTCCATATAATAGAAGGAATCCAAAAAGAGCCACATTTAAAATGCAATCGTTGTCATAATCAAGACCCCTGGCAATTTACAATGTTTGATTGCTCAAAATGCGAGCAATTGTGTATTTATTGTAGACATTGTCTTCAAATGGGAAGAGTAAGTAGCTGTACAGAGTTACTTATCTGGATAGGCCCCCGTGCAATTAGATCAAGAAAGCACCCACTGAAATGGGCTGGCCAATTTACAGATCTTCAACAGCGAGCGGCAAATGAAATACTAGAAAGCATAAAAGCAAAACGCTCTCATCTATTAGCGGCGGTATGTGGTGCAGGAAAAACAGAGTTACTTTTCCCATCAGTTCATTATGCATTAGAGCAAGGCCTGCGTGTATGCATTGCAACACCACGGACTGATGTAGTACTAGAATTATTTCCTCGCTTTCAAACGGCTTTCCCTAGCACAATTATCCATGCTTTATATGGCGGAGCACCAAAGCAGCAAGGCTATGCGCAGCTTGTACTAGCAACTACTCATCAGCTTTATCGCTTTGAGCAAGCGTTTGATGTGATGATTGTAGATGAGGCAGATGCTTTTCCATATACATTTGATGAAACCTTACAAAGAGCTGTAAAAAAAGCAAAAAAGAAAGATGCCCCAATAGTATTTGTCACTGCAACACCTTCTCAAAAGCTACTTCATCAGTATCGAAATAACAGTTACTCCTTCATTCCAAAACGTTATCATAATTATCCATTGCCTGTTCCAAGTTTTTGTTCTTTATGGAACTATGAAAAATGCTTTAAAAGAGGAAAAATCCCAGACAAACTAAAACAATGGACTGAAGAGCGTCTTGTACAAAATGAGCCCTTTCTAATATTCTTTCCAAAGGTAGAGTTAATGAAAGTAGCTGCATCACTTTTTCAGGCGTTAGATGCCAGCATTACTACAGTCCATGCTGATGATCCTGATCGTAAAGAAAAGGTTCTTAAGCTGCGTAATGAAGAAGTTAGAGGATTGTTGACAACCACTATTCTTGAGCGAGGAATTACGATAAAGAATGTGCAGGTGGCGGTCGTTGGGGCTGAATCCGCCATCTTTAATTCTAGCGCACTTATACAAATAGCTGGACGAGCTGGACGTCATGTTGAATTTGCAAATGGTGATATTGTATTTTTTCATCATGGTATTACGGTTGAAATGGATGATGCACGAACGAAAATTCTGGCTTATAATAAGGAAGGCTTTCCTCAATGAATAAAATAGATACACATTGCTTATTATGTGCAAAGCTATTAAAGGATCCCATCTCATGGACAACTCTATTAACCAAACGATTTCAACCAACTATATGTGAAAAATGCTCAGCACGCTTTGGAAATTCCCAATCAGCAACGGCTCTTTATCAATATAATAATGCTATGAAGGAATATTTACATCAGTATAAATTCCTTCAGGATGTCGCACTGGCAAAAGTATTTCGACAAGAGCTTTATAATCGCTTCAAACGTGAAAAAGCTACTATTATTCCAATCCCTATGCACCCTCTCAAACAAAAAGAGCGTACCTTCTCGCATATGGAGGAGCTATTAAAAGCTGCGAATATCCCATATATTCAACTATTAGAAAAAACGACAACTGAAACGCAAAGTGCCAAAAATAGAGAGGAACGCATGCAAGTGGCCCCGCTATTTTGTCTAAAAGAAGGGGCTTACGTAGAGCATAAAGAATATCTCCTTTTTGACGATATAAAAACTACTGGAACTACTTTACAACATGCCACTGAGATTTTAGTAAATGCTGGTGCCAAAAGTGTCCAATGCTTCACATTAATTAATAGATGAAAATGCTAATGCATCATGTATAATAGAAAACGAGTATAGAAGAAATCGCAGATAACTGTTATTTATCTTCATTCAGCAGATGTTTTTTGTATCGAAAGCATAGCGGCAGATGTTTTATGCTCGTAAGCGTAGCGGCAGATACAGAAAACACCCACCTCTACAAGTGGGGAGATGAATGCGTTTTGGTTCCTTTTCAGTGGGTGTCCAAACACCTACTGAATGAAGATAATGCCCCCGGCGGATGTCACGGATTTTCAAAGGAATGAATTGTGCAGGCACAATTCAAAATCCGGACGCAATTACGCCAAGGCGAAATTGATACAGAGGAGGAAGAGTAGATGGCAGAGGTTCGTAATTGTCCAAAGTGTAATGAATTTTTTAATTATATAGGTGTCAGAGAAGTATGTCATAAATGTGCTCAATCTGAAGAAGAGCTCTATCAAATCGTTTATCGCTTTTTACGTAAACGTGAGAACCGTGCTGCAACAGTGGAACGTATAGTAGAGGCAACTGGAGCAGAGGAAGAGCTATTATATAAATGGGTGCGCAAAGGTCGTTTACAGCCTGCAATGTTTCCTAACCTAGGCTACCCATGTGATAATTGTGGTCACCTCACAACAAAAGGTAAGCTTTGTTCGAAATGTCAGGATGAACTGAAGTCAGAGCTTCGAACGTTTGAGGCCGCTAAGGAGTTCCGTGATAGTGTAGAAAAGCGTGATCGTGTCACATATCATTCTGAACGAAAACGATAAAGATGGAAAGTGTGTTAATTTTAAACAAAATTAGCACACTTTTTTTATGTTTGAAAACTTAACATTATGCAAGACAATCCGAAATAATAGGAAGATAAGCTTTTTAGATAGGAGGGGAAAAAATGAAAATTACATCTTATGGCATCAATGCAGTAAACGCCTATAAAAATCAAGTCCGCAATGTAAAATCAGGCGATAATAAGGCATCCTTTGCGGATAAAATCGAAATTTCAAAGGCTGCACAAAATATGCAAGGTATTTCAACATACAGTACTGAGCGTGCTGAACGCGTTCAGCAATTAAAGGAAGATATTGCTTCAGGCGAATATAAAGTCAATGCTCGTCAGGTTGCAGAAGATATGTTGAAATACTATCGTTTCTAGGGAATAACGGAAAGGGTGTTTAGCAATATGTCGATAGAAGCGATTTGCTCTACATTAACAAAGCTAGAAAGAATGCATAAAAGCTTGCTAGAACTAGCTAATAAAAAAACGGAAATCATTACAGTTGGCGATATCGAAGCACTGGATCAAATGCTCAAGGACGAGCAAGCCCATGTAGCGGCAATCGATAAGCTCGAGCAACAGCGTCAGAAACAGGTAACGGACTACCTTGGAGCAAAAGGACTTGCTACCACTGACAAAACAACTGTCGCAGATGTCATCGATGCAGCTGAACAACAGACTGAAAAAGACACACTAACAGCAGTTCGCAATCGTTTATTGCACATCATCAATGACTTAAAAAAGCAAAATGATCTCAATCAAAAATTAGTATTTCAATCATTACAAATTGTGAATCTTACATTAGATGGTGTCCGCCCCCCTCGTCCAGAGCAATTTAACTACTCAGGTAATGAAGTACGAGGCACAAATACAATGGGCAAAAAATCATACTTTGATTCGCAAGCATAAATCTTCTAGATAATAAAGGTTACTAAAAGGAGGAAAAGAAATGCGCTCAACATTTATGGGCTTAGAGGCAAGTAAACGTGGTTTATTTACACAGCAAACAGCTTTATATACGACTGGACATAATATTTCTAACGCCAACACATTAGGATACTCTCGCCAGCGAGTAAATATGCAAGCTACTCCAGGTTTTCCAACTGCGGGCTTAAATCAGCCAATCTATCCAGGACATCTTGGAACTGGTGTAGAAGCGGGTTCGATTCAACGTATTCGTAGTGAATTTATTGATCGCCAATATCGTCAAGAAACAAATAAATTTGGCTATTGGGAATCAAGAACAAAGGCCATTTCTCAAATGGAGGATATTATTAACGAACCTTCTGAATTTGGATTAGACAAGGCCTTTGAGCAGTTTTGGAAAGGGCTTCAGGATGTTGGTAACAAGCCGGCAGATGCAGCAGCACGTCAAGTAGCTATCGGTCGTGCAAAACATTTAGCAGAGTCCTTCAACACCATTGATACACAATTAAAAACAATTCAGGGTAACCTTGGGAAAGAACTAGATGTCTCTACAACACAAATTAATACTATTCTAAAGCAAATTGCAGCCGTTAACAAACAAATTCAAGAAGTAGAGCCGAATGGGCATGTACCAAATGATTTATATGATGTCCGTGATGTATTAGTAGATAAATTAAATGAGTACATACCTGTCTCAATTGAACGAGTTCCTTCGGGTGGTCTCGCTTCTGAGGTTGCTGAAGGTAGCTTGAAAATAACGTTTAAAGGTACTGATGGTGTTGTTAGAAATTTAGTAGATGGAAAAGATTTTGCACAGTTTACGGCGATGGGAACTAAAGGAAGTAAAGTTACTGGCGACGACATTACCAATGTATTTTCTGAATTACAATTAACTGATATTGAATCGTTAGAGGATCATGAAGCGGGAACTGTCACTAGCTCCCAAGCAGCAATTGGACAACAGGATTTTGAAGCTTCAAAAGGAAAATTACTATCCCTTATAAATTCCTATGGTTACCAAAGTACTAGTGGTATAAAGGGGTACTACCCTGAAACATTAGAAAAACTGGATCAGTTAGCGAATGCCTTTATTGAAGAATTTAATAAACTGCATGCAAATGGCTATACATTAGAGCAAAAAGATTCTAATGGGGTTGTAACTACTCCTTCCACTAATGGGGGACTTTTCTTTTTGGGTGCAGGTACAGGTGCGGGTGGAATTAAATTTAATGAAGCCATTGAAAAAGATCCAAACCTTTTAGCTGCCTCCTCTGGGGTTACTCAAGAAGGTGATGGTAAACATGCCTATGAGCTTGCGAATATGCAACATAAATTGTATGCCTCAATTGGAAATGCAACAATGCAATCATTTTATAAAGGGATTGTTGGGAAAATTGGTGTAGACGGTGAAGAAGCTCTACGTTTAGCAGCTACTTCAGAATCCCAACGTTTAACTGTATCAAATAGTCGAGATGCTGTTAGCTCTGTTTCGTTAGATGAAGAAATGACCAATATGATTACCTTCCAGCAAGCGTATAATGCCAATGCACGTATGATTACTGTTGTTGATGAAACATTAGATAAAATTATTAATGGTATGGGTCGAGTAGGACTATAAGAATAAATAATTTATGGAGAATGACTCTCCGGCTAACAAGAAGGGAGTTTTTATAAAAATGCGCGTAACGCAATCAATGCTTTCAAATAATATGTTACTTAATTTAAATAGAAGCTATGGCAAAATGTCAAAGCTTCAGGATCAAATTAATTCAGGCTCTAAAATTACCCGCCCATCAGATGACCCAGTGGTAGCCGTAAATGGAATGGGGTATCGTCGAGATTTAGCAAAGGTTGAGCAGTACACACGTAACATGATAACAGCAAGTAATTGGTTAGACTCATCTGACGAATCTCTCAATCAGGTTGGCGAGCAAATGAAGCGTGTTCGAGAGTTAGTTATTCAAGCGGCAAATGATACAAACACACCAGAAGAACGAGAAAAAATCAAAATGGAAATTGATCAAATTCGCCAGCAGATTCAGGATGTAGGAAATACAAATATTGGCGGAAGCTACCTATTTAGTGGGACAAATACAAATCAGCCCTTGTTTACGCCTGTGGCTGGTGGGAACGGAAAAGAAATTAACCCGGCCCTTAATGCACCAAATGAAGCTGTTAATATAGAAATTTATGATGGCATTCAAATTCAAGTGAATACTCCTGGTAAAGATTTATTTAAAAGCATAGATGATATGATGGGGAAAATTTCTAGTTTATTAGGGGATCCAAGTAAAACGGGTCAAGAGATTGGAGATATGCTTGGTGGTATATCATCATCAAGTACTAATGATGATATTACTGCTTTGCATAATAAAGTTTTGGAAGCGCAGGCTGATGTAGGCGCCCGACAAAATCGTATTGAGATGATGGAGAACCGCCTAGGTATCCGTGAGGTCAGTGTGACAAAGCAACTTAGAGATACTGAGTCTGTTGATTACTCTAAAGCCATAACAGAAATGGTGACTAATGAATCTATTCACCAGGCTGCCTTATCCGTAGGTGCAAAAATTATTCAGCAAACCCTAGTAGATTTTATAAGATAGAATCTACTAGGGGTTCTGCCCCGAAAGCGAAGCGACAGGGGCAACTCTATTATGAACAACAAGGGCGTTTGGACAATTTTGTTCAGACGCTTTTCTTGAAAGGAGAGATGTAGATGAGACTCCCTCAAATTCAAATTCATACAACAGATGCAAAATTAAATCTTCATATAGCAAAACCTCAACAATATATTAAGCAACCTAAAGCAACTCAACATATTGAACAGCCTGCCGCTATTTTAGAAATCAATACAACAAGAGGAGTTTTAAGGATTGACTCTTCTCAGGCAAGACGTGATTTAGGAATGATAGGTCCAATTGAAGCAACCAAAAATGCTGCTGAGGAGGGAAGTCAGGCAGCCTTAAGTGGTGCAGCAAGACGTGCACGGGAAGGCAGACAAATGATGCTGTCAGCAGGAAAAGGGCAAGGTCGCTCTACGATACAAAATATAGCCAAGCAAAATCATGGTCCACATCGAGTACAGTTTAATATTAAATTTGTTCCATCGGTAGGTTCAGTGAAAATCGACTATACACCAGGTACAACGGATGTCAATATTCAACGTAGAGAGCCTATAATTGACGCTAAGGTGAACAAACCAATACATGAATACACACCAGGAAAAGTAACTGGTACAATGGTACAAAGACCAGATGTTGACATTGACGTCATCATTTAAAGGAGCGTATAAATAATGAAAATTACCACAAAGTTTTTAGGTGAAATTGAAATTTCAGAACAAGATATTTTAAAGTTTGAACATGGTCTACTTGGATTAGAGGATGAAAAAAAATTTGTATTGCTACCGCTTGATGCAGATCTCCCTTTAGCAATGCTACAGTCCATTAATAATGCAGAAATTGGTTTCGTGGTGGCCTTCCCATTTGCTTTTAAAAAAGATTATAGCTTTGATATTAGCGAAGAGGATCGTGAGCAGCTGCAAATTGAAAAACAAGAGGATGTCCTTACATACGCAATTGTTACAATGAAGGAATCATTACAGGATTCTACCATTAATTTATTAGCTCCTGTCATCATCAATATTGGAGCAAAGTGTGGAAAGCAAATTGTCCTTCAAGATAATAAATCCTATCCTCTACGCTATCCGTTGCAAGCATTGGAAGGAAGTGCGAAATAATGCTAGTCCTTTCACGTAAAAAAGATGAGTCCATCATGATTGGCGACCAAATTGAAATAAAAATATTAGCTATCGAGGGTGAACAAATTAAAATTGGAATTGTCGCACCTAAAACAGTTAAAGTACACCGTTCAGAGGTTTTTGAGGCTATACAAGCCCAGAACAAGGAAGCACTCTCCATGTCTTCAGGTTTCCTAGAGCAATTAAAGAAAAAATAATATATGCAATTTCAGTAGTTTAAATATTTTACATAAAAAAATAAAAAATCTTTCTAAAAAACTATTAAACATTTCCAATTCAATACGATATATAGATTGTAAGGTGCAGGGAGTACATAACTGCCTAATCCGAATTCCACACGGATGTGGAATAACAAAAACAATTATTCAAGGAGGAATTCCAAATGAGAATTCAACACAACATTTCAGCTTTAAACACACACCGTAACCTTACTTTCAACAACGCTCAAGCTTCTAAAAACCTTGAGAAATTATCTTCAGGTTACAAAATCAACCGCGCTGGTGACGATGCTGCTGGTTTAGCAATCTCTGAAAAAATGCGTGGACAAATCCGTGGTCTTGACATGGCGACTAAAAACGCTCAAGACTCAGTTTCATTAATTCAAACTGCTGAGGGTGCACTTAACGAAACACACGCAATTCTACAACGTATGCGTGAATTAGCTGTACAATCTTCAAACGATACAAACGTATCTGGCGACCGTGCTGCATTACAATTAGAAATTGAATCTTTGTCAAAAGAAATTACACGTATTTCTACTGATACAGAATTCAATACACAAAAATTATTAAATGGTAAATTCGGTGCCGCAATTACTTCTGCATCACAAGCTGCTACTAATCCAGGTGGTAAAGTTTTCCATATTGGTGCTAACGAAGGACAAAACATTAAGCTTTCAATCATGAACATGGCTGCTTCTTCACTTGGTGTATCTGTTGGTACAGCAACTGAGGCTGCATCAGTTGCTTCTGGAAATTTAGGAACAAATGCTGCGAAAATTAACATTACAACTCAATCAGCAGCTAACCGTTCTATCACTACAATTGATGCTGCATTGAAAAAAGTATCAGAAACACGTGCTTCACTAGGTGCGGTTCAAAACCGTTTAGAGCACACTATCAACAACTTAGGTGCAACTTCTGAAAACTTATCAGCAGCAGAATCACGTATCCGTGATACTGATATGGCTAAAGAGATGATGGGCTTCACGAAGAACAACATCTTAATGCAAGCTGCACAATCTATGCTAGCGCAAGCTAACCAACAACCACAAGGCGTACTTCAATTATTAGGTTAATATTGAGACGTTAGGTAAAATATGAAGTCTAGAGTTCTATAAGAACTCTAGACTTTTATTTTTTTCAAAACTTCATTTTGAAAAAAAAATGTCGATATATAAATTTGAGGTGACTATAATGCCTAATATACAAATGGAACAAACTAAATCAGGGCTAACAACACTTAAGATTAACAATTATTATATACATAGTAAGTACGACCCAGTACAAGAAGCTAAACGATTTGTTGATAATAACTTTAAAGAAAAATATGTAACTATTTTATTTGGTTATGGACTGGGCTATATAGAAAAAGCTTATAGAGAAAAACTAAGCTCTGATAAGCAAAATTATATTTTAGTGTTTGATCCCATAAAAGAAAAATTAATTGATAATGTTGATTTTGGAGATAGTAAAGTTTTTAATGATACTACGAATCTTGAGGATTATATTTGGAAGAATTTTAAAAATGAAATATCAAAATTTGTTGTAGTTTCTACTCCTAATTATGATAAATTATTCCCGAATGAATATATTAAATTAATGAAAAAGATAAAAGATTATCAAAATAATCAAATTGTTGATTTCGCAACGATAATTAAACTTTCCTTACCTTGGGAGGAGAATTACTCCAAAAATCGATTTTATATGGCGACTGACCCAAGTTTAGAACATTTAGAAAATCGATTTACCTGTCCAATTGTTATAGCATCAGGTGGACCTTCATTAAATAAGCAATTGCCTTTATTAAAAAAATTTAGACAAAAAATCATTTTAATAGCATCAGGATCAACTGCAAGAGCATTAGTATTAAATGATATAGTACCAGATTTTGTTGTCTCTATTGATCCAAAAATAGAGAATTTAAGGCATTACAATGATGTAGATTTTCAAAATGCAACTTTAATTTATACACCTCAAAATCTATATACTGTACGAGGAATGTTTAAAAATGCTTTTGTTTTTTTACCTTCATATGATGAATCACTTTATTATTATTATATAAACTTATTAAATAAATCATATCCCCTTTTAGGGTATGGGGGTTCTTGTGCTAATTATGCTTTTGTGGTGGCGCATTATATATCCAATGGACCCATTGCCTTTATTGGGCAAGACTTAGCTTATACTGATGGTCAAACTCATGCAGATGGGAATAAAGCAAAATGGAATTTAACTGAGGATATTATCAAACAGCGAGGCCTATTTTATGTTGATGGTTATATGGGAGAGCAAGTTCTTACTTCAAAAGTATTTTATAGTATGAAAAATAGTTTTGAATCTATGAATAAACAATTAGCAATTAATGCACCTGTGTTTAACTGTACAGAAGGTGGTCTGAAAATAGAGGGATTTAATCAAATTTCTTTTAAACAATTTTGTGAAAATTATTGTGAAGATAATATAACTCATACCAACATTGAGACGAATGGTGAAAATAATAAAAAGCAACATCATCTGTTACTAGAGAAAATGCAAAAAGAAAGAAGAATTTGTAAAGAAATTATTATTCTTTGTAATGATGGAATAAGACTATTAGAACTTTCTGAAGGTCAAATAGCCCTTAGTCAAAATACTTTACAAAAACTTAATCATATTGATGAAAAATTACAAAAAGCTTTGAAAAAGGTTAATTTGAATAAAATATTAGAACCTATAGCATTACGTGTTCAAAATCTATTTGATTCAGATACAGAAGAAACAGATCAGCAAACTTTTAAAAGAATTGTGGATCAGAATCGAGCTTTTTATAAACAGATAGTAGTTGCTGTTGAAAAATCATTAGAATTCAATACAGAATTAATAGAAATGATAGAATTATCACTTAAGGAGGAATAGGTAGATGGATAGTAAGATTATCGAAGTTATTGAAAGTTATAATAAATATTTAGAGGGTCTACCTAAAGGATGTATAGCGATTGCAGAACAAATCCGAAAAAATGACATTCCTCAAGCTTTACAAAGTATTTTACACTTTAGTGAAGGCGCTTCATGGCTTACAACTGCTTCAGATTTATTAAGCAAAAATAATATTTTAGTTAGGTTTGAAGTTGAAAGGGTACATGAATTTTTAGAAGAAGTAAATAATGGTCTATCTATTCAAGATTATGTATTAGTAGCTGATATGTTTGAATATGAAATTGCTCCATTTTTTGAGGAAACCCCTTATATTGTTGGTGTTCAATCGTAATGAAATGGGAGGTTGAAAAAGCGAAAAACCAGAAATTAACCCTTAAAATAAATGATTATTATGTTTACAGTAAATATCGTCCATATGAAGATGCAGAGAAGTTTATTAATAGCAATACAAATACAGAATCTGAATATTTTGTATTGCTAGGGTTAGGATTAGGTTATCATTTGGCTGCGCTAAAGAAATTAGTACCATCAAATAAAATATCTGTTCTATTACTAGATAAAAATGAACAGGAATTTTATTTAAAATATTGCGATAGAAGTTTAATTAATGATATAAAACTAATTACTATAACAGAGATTCCAAATATTGAAAAGCATGAAAATATACAGTTTTTAGTTCCAATTAGTATAATTAATAGTTTAGACTCTACCCATGAACTAAAGGAAATATTTGATGAAGTAAAGTTAAAAGAAATGAGTTATCGTTTAGTTGCAGATCGAATGAGAGACAATTTTATTCATAATATTTCTTTGAATAATCTATTTATCAAGAATTTAAAGGGATTATTTACAGGACAAACAGCATGTCTTGTTTCCTCTGGTCCGTCGATAGATGAAATGATGCCATATTTAAAACAGAATCAAAATAAAGTTTTTATTTTATCTGTAAGTTCGGCAGTTCGTATTTTAGAGAAGTATAATATTCAGCCACATGCTACTGTTTTATCTGATGCCAAGGAACGGGTTCAATTACAATTTAAAGAATTATCCTATCAAGGTCCTCTTTTCTATTTGGCCACAGCTTGTAAAGAGGTATTAGCAAACTATATAGGAAAAAAATATATACTATTTCAAAAAGGATATGATCGTTCAGAGCAATATGCAGCTCAGTTGGAAGAACCTACGTTTGATGTAGGAGGCTCGGTAGCAATATTAGGTTTTCTACTATTAGAGTATTTAGGTTTTGAAAGAATTGTTTTATGTGGGCAGGATTTAGGATTCAGACAAGGGAAAACTCACTCAATTCATACTACATCTGGGATGCATATAAGCGATTATTATAAATATGGAGAAGTAGAAGCAAACAATGGTGAGAAAATTAATATCTCAAAAAGCTTAAAAATATACCATAATTGGTTTGAAAATAAAATTAAAAAATCGAATATAGAAGTTTATAACACAGCATATTTGGGAGCAAAAATAAAAGGCGCTCCCTATATTGATTTAAAGAAATTTAATCAGCTAATTTTAGAGAATGATTCAGAAATACTACAAAAGAAATTAGGGGTGTTTGAAACATGAAGCCTTTTATAAAAATAGGTAATCGTCTTATTGGAGATAATTATCCTCCATTGGTCATTGCTGAAATAGGTATAAATCATGAAGGTTCACTTGAAGTTGCTAAACAAATGGTTGATGCAGCATATGGAGCAGGGGCTGAAATAATCAAACATCAAACACATGTTGTAGAAGATGAAATGAGTGAAGTGGCAAAAGGGGTAATACCCGGAAATACGGATGTTTCGATTTATCAAGTAATGGAACGATGTGCATTATCAGAAGAAGAAGAAATACAGTTGAAAGTTTATGTAGAAACAAAAGGGATGATTTTTATCAGTACCCCATTCTCACGGGCTGCTGCAGATCGGCTACAACGTATGGGTGTTGAGGCTTATAAAATAGGGTCAGGAGAATGCAATAACTATCCATTAATAGAGCACATTGCGAAATTTGGAAAACCGATGATTGTATCCACTGGAATGAATGATATTGAAAGTATTCGAAAAACAGTAAGTATATTAGAAAATTATAATATTCAATATGCATTGCTTCATTGTACAAATGTTTACCCTACTCCATCTCATTTAGTGCGTCTAGGTGGTATGCAAGAACTTCAAAAAGAATTCCCGAATGCAATAATCGGTTTGTCTGACCATACAATTAATAACAATGCATGCTTGGCAGCTACGGCTTTAGGGGCTTCAATTTTAGAAAGACATTTCACCGATTCCATGGATCGTCCAGGTCCTGATATTGTTTGTTCAATGGATCCTCAAGCATTATCAGAGCTTATCCAAGGTACAAATGAAATTGTACAAATGCGTGGTGGAAAAAAGGAAGCCGCTAAAGAGGAACAAGTGACAATTGATTTTGCGTTCGCCACTGTTGTAGCAATAAAAGATATAAGAGAAGGCGAGAAATTATCAATGGAGAACATTTGGGTAAAACGGCCTGGTACAGGGGAAATCCATGCAGAGCACTTTAACTCATTATTAGGTAAGATGGTTAAAAAATCAATTAAGAAAGATACTCAACTGAAATTTAGTGACATTATTCAGTAAGGATAGATATAAATGGAAAAAAGGAAAATTGTTTTTTTAACAGGAACTCGAGCGGATTATGGAAAAATTAAATCATTAATGAAACGGATTATACAAGACAAGGAATTTGAGCTTTATTTGTTTGTAACTGGTATGCACATGCTTTCCCGTTATGGCTCAACTTGGCGGGAAATCGAAAAAGATGGCTTTAAAAACGTTTACCACTTTATTAATCAGAGCAAAAACACCCCAATGGATTTAGCATTAAGCAATACAATTGGTGGTTTAAGTAATTATATATCTGAAATAGAGCCTGATTTAATAGTAGTACACGGAGATCGTTTAGAAGCTTTGGCGGGGGCAATTGTTGGCGCATTTAATAATATTCGAGTAGCACATATTGAAGGTGGAGAAATTTCTGGAACAATTGATGAATCAATTCGTCACGCAGTAACAAAGTTTGCTCACCTGCACTTAGTAAGTAATGAAGAATCAAAAAAAAGGATAATTCAATTAGGTGAAAAAACAGATCATATTTTTATTATAGGTTCTCCAGATATTGACATTATGCATTCCAAGAGTTTACCTACAATTAAGGAAGCTAAAAAAAGATACGATATCCCCTTTGAACACTATGGGATCGTGATGTATCATCCTGTAACAACTGAGATTGATAAATTGTCTAAGAATATTGAAGCCTTTACAAATGCATTAATTGAATCAAACCGAAATTATATTGTTATTTACCCAAATAATGATTTAGGTAGCGATACCATTATTAACCAATATGAATTATTAGCGAATAATGATAAATTTGTCATTTATCCTTCTATTCGATTTGAATATTTTTTAACATTGATGAAATATGCTGATTTTATGATAGGAAATTCCAGTGCAGGCATCCGAGAGTCAATTGTTTACGGTACACCCGCGATAGATGTTGGAAATAGACAAAGTGGTAGATATATAAAGGATGAAAATCCATTAATTTTTCATGCTGCTGAATGTACGGACAAGTTATTACATGCAATTAACAAAATTCCACAACATAAAGTCTATGTAAATTCACAATTTGGTAATGGCGACAGTGCTAAAAAATTTATGGAAATAATTAAGCAGTCAACAATTTGGAATGTAGATATTCAAAAGAAATTTTCTGATCTATAAAGGGGCTAGATATATGATTCAGGAGAAGAAAGTATTAGCAATTATACCAGCTCGTGGTGGAAGTAAAGGAATCCCTAAAAAAAACATTATAAAAGTTGGAGGTAAACCACTTATACAATTTACGATTGAAGCAGCAAAAGCTTCTAAATATATTGATGAGATACATATTTCTACTGATGATGTCGAGATAGCTTCAATTGTGAACAGATTGGGTTTACATATTAATCGATTACGCCCAAAACACTTGGCACAAGATAACAGTAAAACGATAGACGTTATGATTGATGTTCTAGACTATTACAATAAACAAAATATAAGGTTTGATATTGTTGTTTTATTACAACCAACTCAGCCTTTAAGAAAGTCATTCCATATTGATGAAGCAATAGAGAAATATTTAGAATTCAACGAAGAAAGTGTTGTAAGTGTAAGTTTAGTAAATGAACATCCAATTTTAATGCGCAAAATAAATGAGTTTGGAACATTACTTCCTTTACTGAATGAAACAAGTACCATTCGTAGACAGGATTTTACGCCATTTTATATTGTAAATGGAGCAGTTTATATCAATAAAGTAAATGAATTAACTTCAAACACTAGTTTAAATGATAATTTACGACCTTATATTATGGATAGACGTTATCATGTCGATATAGATACATATAATGATTTAAAAATGTTTGAATTACTTTTAGATGAAGAAGGCGAACAATAAATGAAACTGTTAGTAGTCGGTATTGATGCTTTAATGCCAGATATTTTATTTGAAAATATAAATGAATATCCAACTCTAAAAAAACTTGTTGGAACAGGTGCTGCTGGTAATTATGATGGGTATGTTTATGGTTATGGATCACATGATAACTGGGTATCAATGTATACAGGATTATCTCCTGAAGAAAATCAAATTGTTTCCGGGAAATTTCAACCAGAAAATCGCTTACCACGTTTATACGATTACTCACACAGAGAAACAATATGGAGAGTTTTAAATGATCATGGATACAAAGTAGGGATGTGGAAGGGGCTAGTAACCGCTCCACCAGAGGCTATAAATGGTTATATGGTCAGTGGAGAATTACCGTTTGATGATTATTATAACGATCCAGAGATTGCTTTGGAAGGGCATATTCATCTTTTTCAACAAGCATATGCCCTTCCAAAGCAATCT
>NZ_DKJS01000015.1:0-3047 GCF_002455205.1 Lysinibacillus sp. UBA6686
AAAATTCTCGTAGCCAATCGGGGAGAAATTGCGATTCGTATTTTCCGTGCCTGCACGGAGCTTCATATCCAAACGGTAGCCATTTATTCACGAGAGGATAGTGGCGCCTTCCATCGCTTTAAAGCAGATGAGGCCTATTTAGTAGGGGCTGGTAAAAAGCCAATTGATGCTTATTTAGATATTGAGGGTATTATAGCGATTGCTAAAGATGCGGGCGTAGATGCCATTCATCCGGGGTATGGTTTTTTATCGGAAAACGTAGAATTTGCACGTCGTTGTGAGCAGGAGGGCATTGTGTTTATTGGTCCTACTTCTGAACATTTAGATATGTTTGGAGATAAGGTCAAGGCTCGTTCGCAAGCTATTGCCGCTGGAATTCCTGTTATTCCTGGTACAGATGGCCCTGTCGCTGATTTAGCAGAGGTAGAGGCATTTGCTAGCACCTATGGCTATCCAGTTATGATTAAGGCAGCACTTGGGGGTGGTGGCCGTGGGATGCGCCTGGTCCATACATCAGAGGAGCTTGCTTCTTCTTATGAACGAGCTAAATCGGAGGCAAAGGCTGCTTTTGGCTCGGATGAGGTGTATGTTGAGAAGGCGATTATCAAGCCGAAGCATATTGAGGTTCAAATTATTGGTGATCAGCAGGGCAATATCGTGCATCTCTATGAGCGTGATTGTTCGATTCAACGTCGCCATCAAAAGGTCGTTGAAATCGCCCCTTCACATTCTATTTCAGAAAGTTTAAGAAATCGAATTTGTGAGGCGGCCGTGCAGCTCATGAAAAATGTCTCGTACATAAATGCAGGGACAGTGGAATTTCTAGTAGCAGGTGAGGATTTTTATTTCATTGAGGTGAACCCTCGTATTCAAGTAGAGCATACCATTACGGAAATGATTACGGGTATCGATATTGTGCACACTCAAATTAAGGTGGCGGCAGGCTATGCGCTGCACAGTGAAGAAATTCATCTGCCAAAGCAGGAAGAGATGCCGATGATTGGCTATGCGATTCAGGCACGTGTCACAACAGAAGACCCTGCCAATGATTTTATGCCGGATACAGGTAAGCTGATGGTGTATCGTTCGAGTGGTGGCTTTGGGGTTCGTTTAGATGCAGGGAATGGCTTCCAGGGCGCTGTTGTGACACCGTACTACGATTCCTTATTGGTGAAAATCTCAACATCAGGAATGTCGTTTCAAGAAGCTGCTGCGAAAATGGACCGTAACTTAAAAGAATTCCGTATTCGTGGGGTTAAAACGAATATTCCGTTTTTAAATAATGTCGTGACACATGAGAAATTTTTAACAGGTGCCTTCGATACAAGCTTTATCGATACGACGCCAGAACTATTTAATTTCCCTGTGCGCAAGGACCGTGGGACAAAGCTGTTAAGCTATATTGGTAATGTGACATTAAATGGCTTCCCAGGGGTAGAGAAGAAGGCAAAGCCCATTTTTGTACAGCCAAGCATGCCGAAAGTGGACCCATTTATCGTGCCACCAGCAGGTACAAAGCAAATTTTAGATGCCCAAGGAGCAGAAGGGCTTGTGAAATGGATTCAGGCACAGGAGGATGTACTGCTTACAGATACAACGTTCCGAGATGCACATCAATCTCTACTGGCAACACGTGTACGTTCACAGGATATGTTCCAAATTGCCGATGCCACAGCACACTTGCTGCATAATTTCTTCTCGCTCGAAATGTGGGGAGGGGCGACGTTTGATGTGGCCTACCGTTTCTTAAAGGAAGACCCATGGGAGCGCCTTGCAAAGCTACGTGAACAGGTGCCAAATGTGCTATTCCAGATGTTACTGCGCGGGGCAAATGCGGTAGGCTATACGAACTACCCGGATAATTTAATCCGTGAATTTATCGCAGAATCAGCAGCATCAGGGATTGATGTGTTCCGTATTTTCGATAGCTTAAACTGGATAAAAGGCATGGAAGTAGCCATTGATGCGGCCCGTCAATCAGGGAAAATTGCCGAGGCAGCCATCTGTTACACAGGTGATATTTTGGATGACACACGTGCCAAGTATTCAGTGCAGTACTATAAGGACATGGCAAGGGAGCTAGAGGCAGCCGGTGCTCATATTTTAGCCATTAAAGATATGGCTGGTTTATTAAAACCGGAAGCCGCGTATCGTTTGGTTTCCGAGTTAAAAGAGACGTCAAGTCTACCAATCCACTTGCATACACATGACACAAGTGGAAATGGCATTTATCTATATGCCAAAGCCATTGAAGCAGGTGTAGATATTATCGATACAGCCCTCGGTTCGATGGCGGGCTTAACATCACAGCCAAGTGCGAATTCTCTGTATTATGCGACGAAGGGCAGTCAGCGTAAGGTACGTGCTGATATTGAAGCACTAGAAAAGCTATCCTACTACTGGGAGGATGTACGCCATTATTATAAGGATTTTGAAAGTGGCATGATGAGCCCGCATTCTGAAATTTATGTGCATGAAATGCCAGGTGGTCAGTACAGTAATCTTCAGCAGCAGGCAAAAGCAGTTGGCCTTGGCGATAGATGGGAGGAAGTGAAGCGCATGTATTCCCGCGTGAACCTTCTATTTGGTGATATTGTCAAAGTAACCCCATCCTCAAAGGTAGTCGGGGATATGGCATTATTTATGGTGCAAAATGAATTAGACGAACAGTCCGTCTTAACAAGAGGACAAACGATTGACTTCCCAGACTCTGTTATTGAGTTCTTCCAGGGATATTTAGGACAACCACACGGAGGTTTCCCTGAGGCGTTGCAAAAGGTTGTATTAAAGGACCGTGAAGCCATTACAGTACGCCCTGGTGAACTACTAGAGCCTATCCATTTTGAGCAGCTGGAAGCAGTGCTAGAGGACAAATTAGATCGTCCTGTCACAAAGAAGGATATACTCGCTTATGCACTCTATCCAAAAGTGTTTGAGGAATACGCCAAAACAGTGAACTCCTTTGGCAATATTTCGGTATTGGATACACCGACCTTCCTATACGGGTTAAAGCTAGGGGAAGAGATCGAGGTCGAAATTGAAAAAGG
>NZ_DKJS01000015.1:3149-19463 GCF_002455205.1 Lysinibacillus sp. UBA6686
CAAATCGGTGCCACGATGCCAGGAACTGTGTTAAAGGTAGTGGTATCGAAGGGCAGTCAAGTGAAACGAGGAGACCACCTGCTAATTACGGAGGCCATGAAAATGGAAACAACCGTCCAAGCTCCAAAAGATGGTATCGTAAAAGAGGTTTATGCAAGTGCAGGCGATGCAATTTCCACGGGTGATTTGTTAATTGAAATAGAATAATCGTTAATAAAAAAGGGTTAATAGAAAGCTTTTACTAGCTATCTATTACCCTTTTTTATGTCTTTATGTCTATTTTTTGACCATTTTATTTGATTCATTCGCTGAGGTGAGGGAATGATTTAGGTGGATATTTTAGATAGAAAAACAAAAAAGATTCGTCTTAAATAGCACGAATCTTTTCTAGAGTTATTTATTTTTTTCATTATAATTGCTACGTGCAACTAGCAATATCATGTAGCAAAGTAGACCGAATAAAATTGAGATAAATAATGAATGTAATAATGCGACAATTAAATTCAATTTAGTTAGGACTACTAACATACCAGCAATTACCTGTAAGATTACTATAATAAAGGCAATCACCCAACCATAGTAAATAACGCGTTGATTTTTATATTCTTTTACAGCGTGCCAGGTTATGTATGCAATCCAAATGAAAAAGATTAGAACAGCTAAGCGATGCCCCATCTGCACCCATTCATACATATTATTTAGAGGGGCTAAAGGTGTATCGTTGTAACAGAGTGGCCAATCAGGACATATTAAACTAGAATCCGTATGGCGTACAAGCGCACCTGTATAAACGACCAAATAAGAATAAATTGTGACAGCAATTGTGTGCCAACGTAACTTTTTTCCAATAAAAACTTTATCGGCATCAAATTTTCGATCCACTTCAAATACAATCATAGAGAGAAGAAGAACTGCAGCAAAAGAAATCAAAGAAATTCCAAAGTGGAGGGCTAATATAAAGTCACCTTGTCCCCACAATACCTGAGCTGCACCAATGAGAGCCTGAGCGATTAAGAAGAACATCGCTAGGAAACCTAATAGTTTTACTTCACGAATATGACCGAGTTTACGCCATGTCCAAATTGTTAACACAAGAATTGAAATAGATACGACCCCAGTTACAAGACGGTGTGAGAATTCAATTAAGACTTCTGGTGTAATTTCTTTTGGAATAAGAGAACCATTGCAATCAGGCCAATTTCGACCACAGCCTAAGCCACTATCTGTTTTGGTAACAAGAGCTCCACCAAGTAAAATAAGGAGCATTCCAACCGTAGCGGCAACAGCAAACCACTTCATAAACCTGTTGTGTTGCATAAAATGAGTCACCTACTTTATCTATCAACATTACATGAAAGTAATGTTTCTGCTACTAGATAATATCTAAAATACAGGTAAAAAACAACTTGTAAAGAGAACGGAGTTTTAGATGTCGAATCCATTTCACAAATTGTTCATAATTTCGTGCTTTAACCTTCACAATTGATTTTAGAAAATGTTTTACTATAGATATGTTGTTTTTAATTATATTTCTAGACAAAGCTAATTTTTACAACTTCATCTAAATTTCACTTAATGTCTAGAAATCAATCGCAAATTTCGCTATAGTAATTGTTAGCGGAATATGCTTACAAAAATGAAAGGAGAGGTAACATGTCAAACGGTCGTGCATTGTCGGCTACTAGAAATACTGGACCAGCATCAACATCTGTTGTAAAAGATTTCTTAGCTCTGATTAAAATTGGAATCGTTAACTCGAATCTTGTCACAACGTTTACAGGGATGTGGCTGGCATTTCAATTTACTAGTAGACATTTCTTGCAAGAATTAGATGTCATATTGTTTACCATGCTGGGAGCGGCACTCATAATTGGTGGTTCAGGAGCAATGAATAACTTCATTGACCAGGATATAGATCCAATCATGAAACGAACGAAGGCAAGACCGACAGTAACAGGTAGATTTAAGCCGAATTTTGTATTGACCATTGCCCTCTCATTTTTAATTGTAGGTGAAATTTTGTTATTTGCGGCATCGTTTGCGGCCGGCATGTGGGGACTAGTAGGAATATTTGCTTATGTTGTTCTATATTCAATGTGGTCTAAAAGGAAGCATGTTAGTAACACGGTTGTAGGAAGTATTTCAGGAGCAATTCCACCAGTTATTGGGTTTGCAGCTGTTGAACCTGCATTAGGTCCAGGAGCACTTGCTTTATTTCTGATCATGTTTGCATGGCAGCCACCGCATTTTTATGCGCTTGCGATGAAACGTACTGAAGAATATCGTGCTGCTAATATACCGATGCTACCTGTCGTAAAGGGATTTAAACGAACGAAATACTCGATGTTATTCTGGATTCTTTTATTATTACCGTTACCTTTCCTTTTACCAGAGCTTGGGGTTGGCTTCTTAATTACTGCAACTGCATTGAACTTGGGCTGGTTAATTCTAGCTTTTAAAGGCTTTACCACAAAAGATGATATGAAATGGGCAAATAAAATGTTTATCTATTCGTTGAATCATATGACAATACTATTTGTATCCATCATTATTTTTGCGTTGTTTAGCTAATTTTAGGAATTCTTTCTTTTCCTAAAGAATTCAAATAGACAGCACTAATGTCCTAGGTACACATGAAAATACAACAAAGAAAGAGGGGTTTAATTAAGCTATGATGAAAGGGCTTAAAAAATGGCGTCTTTTTTCACTTCTAGCAGTGATGATGGTTTTCCTTTCCGGTTGTGGTGAAGATTATATTTCTGCACTAAAACCATCTGGTCAAGTAGGTAAAGAACAATTCAATCTATTAATGTTAGCTACTGGAATTATGACGTTAGTAGTAGTAATCGTATCTGTTATCTATTTACTTGCATTCTTAAAATTCCGCCGTTCAAAAGTTGGCGAAAATGTGATTCCTAAGCAAGTAGAAGGAAGTCACACTCTTGAAGTGATTTGGACAGTTATTCCAATTATTTTATTATTAATCTTAGCTGTACCAGTTGTTACTGCTACTTATAAATTCGCAGATGTTGCTGCAATGGATATAGTAGATGAAGATGGTAACAAAACAGCACTTACAGTAAATGTAACTGCAAAATTATATTGGTGGGAGTTCGAATACCCTAACCAAGGTATTGTAACTTCACAAGAATTAGTTGTACCAACAGGTCAAAAGGTTTACTTTAACTTAAAAGCTGCCGATGTAAAGCACTCATTCTGGATTCCTGCTGTGGGCGGTAAAATGGATACGAACGTAGAAAACTTAAACAAATTCTACTTAGAATTCGATAAAGAATCGAAAGACCTTAAAGATGGCGTTTTCTATGGTAAATGTGCTGAGTTATGTGGTCCTTCACACGCATTAATGGACTTCAAAGTTAAAGCTTTAAGCCCAGAAGCATTTGATGCATGGGTAACTGCAATGAAAGCAACAGAGGGTAAAGTTGCTGACAAAGCTTCAACAGATCTTGGAGAAGCAACATTTGCTAACAGCTGTTTAGGCTGTCACGCAATTTCTGGTACGGGCGTTAGTGGTGCACCAGGTCCTAACTTAACAACATTTGGTGACCGTAACCGTGTTGCTGGTTTCTTAAAACATGATGAAGAAAGCCTAAAAGCTTGGATTAAGGACCCTGAACAATTTAAACCAGGTAACTTAATGACAGGAAAATATGGTGAACTTACTGATGAAGAAATCGATGCTCTTGCAACATACATCATGAGCTTATCTGTTGAAAAATAATTTTAAGTTTTATGTAACAAACTTTGAGGGAGGTAAAAGTTGTGAGCTCATACACACAGAAAAAGGGCTTTGGAGCAACTGTCTGGGATTACATTACTACTGTTGACCATAAAAAATTAGCAGTGATGTATTTATTAGCCGGTACATTGTTCTTCGCTATCGCTGGTTTTGAAGCGTTATTAATGCGTATTCAGTTAATGAAACCAAATAACAATTTCATATCAGCAGGTTTTTTCAATGAATTATTAACAATGCACGGAACGACAATGTTATTCCTAGCGGCGACTCCATTACTATTCGCATTTATGAACATGCTAGTACCATTACAAATTGGTGCGCGTGACGTTGCATTCCCATTCCTGAACTCTTTAGGGTTCTGGTTATTCTTCCTAGGTGCAGTATTCCTTCACCTGTCATTCTTTATGGGTGGCGCTCCTGATGCGGGCTGGACTTCTTATGCATCATTATCGTTATACTCTCCAGGACATGGTATTGACTTCTATGTTCTCGGTTTACAAATATCAGGGGCGGGTACATTAATTTCAGGTCTTAACTTTATCGTTACGATTATTACAATGCGTGCTCCTGGTATGACATTCATGCGTATGCCATTATTCACTTGGACATCGCTTGTATCAAGTGCTTTAATTTTATTTGCATTCCCGCCACTTACAATCGGTTTATTAATGATGTTATTTGACCGTATGTTTGGTGGTAACTTCTTTGACCATACTATGGGTGGTAACACAATTATTTGGGAACACTTATTCTGGATCTTCGGGCACCCAGAGGTTTATATCTTAGTATTACCAGCATTCGGGTTATTCTCTGAGATTATTCCAGCGTTCTCTCGTAAGCGTTTATTCGGATACTCATCAATGGTTTTCGCAACAATTTTAATCGGTTTCTTAGGGTTCATGGTTTGGGCTCACCATATGTTTACAGTTGGTCTTGGGCCAACAGCAAACGCAATCTTTGCCGTTGCAACAATGGCAATTGCCGTACCAACAGGTATGAAAGTATTCAACTGGATCTTAACTATTTGGGGCGGATCTATTAAAGTTACAACACCAATGCTTTATGCACTTGGTTTCATCCCGTCATTCGTTGCGGGTGGTGTTACAGGGGTCATGCAAGCATCTGCACCTCTTGACTACCAATTACACGATTCTTACTTTATCGTTGCTCACTTCCACTACGTAATCGTAGGTGGTATCGTAACAGCTTTATTTGGTTCAGCGCACTTCTACTGGCCAATTTTCTTCAACCGTATGTTAAACGAAACATTAGGGAAATGGACTTTCTGGGTATTCTTCATTGGATTCCATTTAACATTCTTCGTACAACATTTCCTAGGCCTGATGGGTATGCCACGTCGCGTATTCACTTACATGGAAGGTCAAGGTTGGGATCAGTTCAACTATATTTCAACAATTGGTGCAGCAATGATGGGTGTTGGGGTTATCATGATGGTAATCAACTGCTTAATGTCCATTAAAGGTAAACCAGCAGGTCGCGACCCATGGGGCGATGGACGTACACTAGAATGGTCAATTCCACAACCAATTCCATTCTATAACTTCCGCCAAACACCACTTGTACGTGGTTTAGATCCATGGTGGATTGAAAAACAAGAAGGTAATAAAGAAGTTACATTTGCTGAGCCATTAGGTGATATCCATATGCCAAACAACTCAGCTATCCCATTCGTTATTTCTTTAGGTATGTTTATCGCAGCATTCGGTGCTCTTTACAATCCAGATGCAGATAAACCATGGTCAATCTATATCTTAATTGGTGGTCTTGCTATCACATTCGGTGCTATGATTTTCCGTTCTATTAAGGACGATCATGGTTTCCACTTACACAAAGAAGAAATTATTGAAATTGAAGAAAAACTTTACGGCAAAGGAGGAAATAAATAATGGATTTCAATACTAAATTTACTCCTCATACTTGGCCAGATCATCCTGAACAAGCTACGATGGAAGGTAAAAATAAAGTCGTTGGTTTCTGGATTTTCCTTGCCTGTGAAGTTGTACTTTTCGCAAGTTTATTCGCTACTTACTTAGCGCTTAAGAACAAAGGTCCTGCGGGCATGGAGTTCACAACACAAGGTTTATTTGAATTACCTTTAGCATTTGCTATGACGATGTTACTTTTAACATCATCCCTAACATCTGTATATGCGATTTACCATATGCGTAACTTTAACTTTAAAGGCATGCAAACTTGGTTAGCAATTACATTAGCTTTAGGTCTGGGATTCCTAGCACTTGAAATCTATGAATTCCAACATTATGTAGGTCTTGGTTTTACATTTAACCAATCTGCATTCGCAACTGCGTTTTATTCATTAGTTGGTACACATGGTTTCCACGTATGTTTAGGACTTGTATGGATTTCAACATTAATGATCCGTAATGCTAAACGTGGTTTAAACTTGTACAATGCACCTAAATTCTTCGTAGCTGCTTTATATTGGCACTTTATTGACGTAGTTTGGGTATTCATCTTTACAGTAGTATACTTGATGGGAGTGATCGGATAATGTCATCACACGATACACCTATAGTTGCTAAGTCACAGGCACAATACGAGTATGATCGTCATCATAATGCCGTTCATATGCGTAAACAAGTAATCAACTTTGCGATTATGATTTTCTTTACATTTATCGCGTTCGCAGTAGTTGCAGCCGATTTTTCTAAATACTTAATCATGCCATTCGTATTATTGCTTGCTGGAGTTCAAGTTGTTCTTCAACTTTACTCTTTCATGCACTTAGAAGACAAAAAAACTCACTTCGGTGGTGTAATTGGTTTCTTCATGTGGATGGGAATTTTAATCGCATTTACATTCTTCTTAGCATTCTTAACTATCATTTGGTGGTAATCACCAAAGAAGCACGTTCTCTACATTTTGTAGGAACGTGCTTTTCTTGTTGACTATTTGTATTTAAAATATAAGGCTTTCAATCTATTTATCGCTAGTATGTATGTGCCTAGACTATCAATAGTAATTTGTTCACCTTTCGTTCATTGCAGTATATTTGTAAGCGTTCTATAATAGGAGTACTGAAGTTTAAAGGAGTGCGTTCTGTATGCCACTTAGTATATTTGGTTTCCAAGCTTTATGGAGCCCATATTTAATAGGGGTTCTCGTTTTCATAACAGTCATCTATTTTTTAATCACAACAAAATGGCGCAAGGATTTTAAAGAAAGTGAGCCTTTGAAAAAGGGAGAGGCAATTTATTTTGTGCTGGCAATGGTAACGATTTATATTATTAAGGGATCTCCAATAGATTTAATGGCGCACATTATGTTTACAATGCATATGGTGCAAATGGCTATTTTATTATTGCTTGTTCCAATTTTCATAATTAAGGGAATTCCTTGGTGGGTATGGAAAGTTGCAATAGAAGCACCTGTTGCTAGAAAAATATTTAAAGTGTGTACGTTACCTGTTGTAGCAGTATTTGTCTTTATCGGATTATTTTCTTTCTACCATTTACCATCAGTTTTAGATTACATTAAACTAAACGAAACTTTACACGGTACATATACATTTGTGTTATTTGTATCTGCTGTTTTTATGTATTGGCCATTAATTCAAAATATGCCTAATCGTTCACAAATGAAGCCTTTGTACAAATTAGCTTATATAATTGCTAATGCGGTATTAATTACACCTGCATGTGCATTAATCATTTTTGCCCCTGATGCCATGTATGAAACCTATACAAATGGTGAGGCATGGTTAAAAGCAATGGAACTTTGTGTACCAGCCTCTACTTTATCTGGCTTATCTCTATCAGGACCAGAGCTCTTTACAGATATGAAGCCTGTTGCCGATCAACAGTTGGGCGGTGTTCTGATGAAAATTTTACAAGAGCTTATTTTTGGTGTATTACTTGGATCAATCTTTATAAAATGGTATCGCTCAGAACAAAAGGATCCAGATAAAATTACAGCTGATGCATTAAAGGCACATCAACAAAAATGGGAAAGTCAACAGCAACATTAATTGAAAGTAGAAATTTTCTATAAGGAGTTTTGTGAATGGAACTGCAAATTTTACCAACTCTAAGTACTTCATTCATCGTGATCAGTGCAGTACTTGTAGCGATTGGCTGGGGCTTAATTATAAAAAGAAAAGTTGAAGCACATAAAAAAGTAATGTTAGCTGCGGGTGTTGCGGCACTTATTTTCTTTATCATTTATGCTTCACGTACAGTATTTATTGGAAATACAGCATTTGGTGGTGGAGAAGATTTAAAACCATATTATACTTTCTTCTTAATTTTCCACATTATTTTAGCAACTACTGGAGCTGTGTTTGGAATTGTGAGCATTATTTCTGGCTTAAAAATGAATATTAAGCTTCACCGTCGTATTGGTCCGATTACAAGTATTATTTGGTTCTTTGTAGCTATTACTGGGGTGTTAGTGTACGTTTTACTTTATGTTTTATTTGAACCAGGTGAAACAACTTCTGTTATTAAAGCTATTTTAGGGGTTTAACAAAAATCTCCCACTTTTTATTGAGAAGGTGGGAGATTTTTTATGGGTGTCTGATTCAATAAAGAAAGAACAACAACAACTAGTAAAGGGCCAATTAAAATTCCGAGAAATCCGAATATTTTAAAGCCGATAAACATGGCGATAAATGTTGTAAGAGAGGAAAGGCCAACTTTATTGCCAATAACTCTAGGTTCAATCATACGTCGAACCAAAAATAAGACAATGGTTAGCACCACTAGTGCAATAGCAAAGACATAGTCACCTGTAAAGGCTTTATAAATCGCCCAAGGTAGAAGCAATATAAATGAATCTAAAAAAGGAATAACATCTAAAATCACAAGCAAAAGTGCTAATATAAGTGGGAATGGTGTTTTTAGTATAAAAAACGTTCCAAAGGCTATTGCAAAAATGCAAATACCAACTAAAAATTGAGCTTTTATAAAGCCGAACAAAGCAAGTTTCACTCGTTGCCCAATAAATAATATTTTTTGGTGATAGTGAAAGGGAAAGGGGGCTAACATTTTACGATTGATGGCTGGCAGCTCTAAAAGTAACATGTATAGCACAATCCAATAAACAAATATATCAAACAAACGTGAAGGAATATAGGTAAGCAGTGATGACCATACATTCACGTTTGTTAAAGACAGGGCAAATTTTTCAATGGATGTTAATGCCCGTGAAATGAGTAGTTGAATTTGGATGACAAGATCTACTGGTAAATGATACGTATAGTTAGAAAGCTTGGATTGCATTTGAATCCATAGTGCTGACAGTTGATTGAGATACTCAGGAATGTGAATGATAAATGTTGAAAATTGTTTCCAGGCTATAAATATTATGAGGCTACATAATAATATGGTTATACTTAAAAAGAATATAAAAAAAATGGATACAGTAATTTTCCGTTTTTTTCGGAATCGTTTGCTAATACGCATGATGATAGGCTCTAATAATATGGCGGTGACGTAGGCAAGTAATATTGGTAATGATAACGATATAAACCAAAGAAGTGCTATTCCTAATGCAATAACAATTATTGGGTGGCGAAAAAAGGGATGTTTTAAAAATTGTAGCATTTAATCTCACCTACATCCTATTGAAAGATATCATTAGTATGAGACGAAAAAATATTTTTACTCAAAATAAAAAAGACTGGACCACCAGTCTTTTCAAAACGATATTTGAAGCTGTTGTCGCAGTGGAGAGTTGGATTCTTCCCATTTCCTAAATGAGGAACATAGCTGTCACTAAAAATATAGATTAGCGTGCTTTAACAGGTTCAATATTGTTTTTATTTGTCGTTTGGATTGCGAATTCATCTAAGTCTAATTTAACCTTTTTTAAGATTTCTTCACATTTTTTTACAAGGTGTGCTGGATACACTTCATCGTCACCATATTCAACACCATGTGGGTAATAGTATTTACCAAGTGCTGGTTTCATTAACGTTAGGATTGCGTCGTGTGCACCAACGTCACCAGAAATTGCATATGCGAATACACGAAGGTAATAACGACCTTCACGAGTATCGAAACGCTTATCAAATGTCATACGTTCATAGTCCCAGCCGCCATCACATTCTAAACCATTTTTTTTCATAATGCTTTCAATAAGTTCTTGATCAGCTGTTAAATTTTCAAGGTTAGTATTTTCAAAATACATGTAAAATCCTCCTTTAGGTTCTCGTACAAAGTATACGCTCATTTTTATAATAGAGCATATTCGACATTGTTGCAATGACAACATTGTGTCAACCCAATTACAATTGATATAATAACTTACAATAATGGTGATGAAAAGGAGTCATGTATGAAAGCTTTATTCCGTATTCTTATGGCATGTGCTGCAATAGCATTAATCGGCTTTATGTTTTTTAATACACCACGTGAAAATGAGCCACTTGAAGGACCAAATGCGAATTCTAATATTATACCAAAAACAGAATTAAAGCAGCCAGAAGTTGGAGCAATGACAAGGCCAGAAACTGGATTATCGACATTCATTGGTCAAGGTGTACAAGCAGTTGTGAAGCAATACGGAGAGCCAGCACGAAAGGAACCATCGTCCTTTGGATATGATTGGTGGGTCTATAATACGAGTGCCGCTACATTTTTTATGGTAGGGGTTCAAAATAATATAGTTACGCAAGTTTACATAGCTGGAGAAGATTTAGACGCTTATCCTTTTAAAGTTGGACAAAAACGTGATGAGATTTATCGAATGACAATCATTGATTATGAAGTAGCGGCAAATGTTGATGATAATATTTTTGTTTTTTCAATGAGTGAAGAAGATATGCAGACTCGTTTACTTGTGAAATTCGATGGACTTTTTGCACAGCTTTATATAGATAGAGAAACTAGTGAGCTACAGGGTATACGCTTCACTAATAGCGAAACACTTGTTCTTCATCAACCATATGAAATGACTTATCAAGGTGAGCTTGTTATACCTACACCTCCGTCTTCTTTTTTACAGCAGGAAATCAATGAAGCAAATGCTGAACAGCTTGACGATTTACTGAATGTAACTAGGATACATCATAATCTACTTCCGCTACAAGTTGATGTAACACTAGAAGAAGCAGCTAAAATGCATAGTGAGGATATGAAAGTTCAAAACTTTATTGGGCATGAATCACCTACAAATGGGGATTTAAAAAAGAGATTAGAAACACAAGGGATTGAATATAGTGAGGCAAATGAGAATCTAGCGACGGCTTATTTTGATGCTATAGAGGCCATGCACGGTTGGCTCAATTCTGCTGAGCATCGAAAAGTTATTTTGAATGAAAAATATGCAACAGTTGGCTCTGGTGTCTTTTTAAATTATTATACACAAATTTTTATTGAGCCTTCCTCACAAAAGAAGGATAGTGAGAATATTGACGCTGAAGAACCTGTAGAGACTATCGATGAATCCACACAATAAAATAGCATCTGTAACTGAAGATTAACTTGGTCAGCCGAGTTGAACTTCAGTTTTTTTATTTTCTAATCGATCTGTTGAGAGTAAAGCCTCTACCTACATTTTTCGTCACACCGTTACAGACACCGTCATATGATAGAGAACTGAAAGGGGGAGTGAGGCATGCAATTAGCTGAGCTTTTAAAGGATTGGCCATGTAGTGTGACTGGTGGGTCTATTCGAACTATTGTTACAGGTGTTGAGGACTATGCACAGGCTGTAAAACCAGGAGATATTTTTATAGTAAGAAAGGGCAAGAAAACGTCTGGTAGTCGCTTTGTAAAAGAGGCATTGGCTCGTGGGGCTGTAGCCATTGTTTCAGAGGAAAGTATCTCACTACCTATTACTGATCAAAATATTCCTTTTGTTTGGGTTCCAAATACAGCCTTATTTTTATCGTATGCAAGTGCAAAGCTTGCGGCCTTTCCAGCAGAAGCATTGACGGTAATAGCTATAACCGGGACAAATGGAAAAACAACAGTGAGCCATTTTGTAAGCCAATTGCTAAGAGCTTTACATAAAAATGTAGCTGTTATTGGGACTGTTGGATTTTTTATAAATGGACAAAAACAACAAACTATATATGAGCAATTAACGACATTGCAGGCTAAGGAATTGCATCCGATTTTAAAGCAATGTGCGCGAAATGGTGTTACACATGTTGTTTTAGAGGCTTCATCAATGGGTTTACAGCAGCATCGATTAGATCATTGTGATATTGATTGTGGTGTCTTTTTAAATTTATCTGAGGACCATTTAGAGGATCATGGAGGGCTTGAGGCGTATAAGCGAGCGAAAAAGAGATTGGCAGATTTATCTAAAAAGCTAGTGTTAAATGGAGATGATAATTTCTGTCGTTCTGTTGGTATTTATGATAAGAAAAAATCCTGCTCATTTGGCTTTGACAATCACAATGACTTACATATCCAAATTGTCAGTGAATCCATTGGCAAAACGGTACTCTGTCTACAAACATCATCAAGTGAGCATATCGTAGAAATTCCCTTCATTGGAAAATATCATGTGCAAAATGCAGTAGCCGCGTTGATGGCTATATGGCGCTTAGGTTTTTCAATTGAGGAGATAGCCGAGCATATGTGGTCATTAAGGCTACCAGAAGGCAGACTTGAGAAAATCGATAATGCATTTGGTATTGATGTGTATGTGGATTATGCGCATACTGCAGAGGCATTACAGGCTGTTTTACAAACATTTGATCGATCGAGGACACTTTATCTAGTATTTAGCTGTGGAGGAAATCGGGATAAGGCAAAACGTTTTGCGATGGGTGCTGTAGCCAGTAAGTATGCAGATATTATTTTTTTAACAACTGATAATCCACGTGATGAGGATCCAATCCTAATTAATGAAAGTATCATAGCAGGTTTTACGGAACAGCAATATTATGAAATTTATTTAGATCGCAAGGTTGCAATTCATAAGGCATTAGAAAAAGCCGAAAAAGGTGATATTGTCCTTGTTGCCGGAAAAGGGCATGAACAAACTCAACAAATAAAAAATGAAAAATTCCCTTTTTCCGATCAACAATGTGTCCGTGATTATTTTCTAAATCTTATGCCTGAGAGCGGCGTTGAATGACAAAAAATGATCCAGTTGCAATAGCAAGCTTGCGTCCAGTTTCATCCTCGATATCACATTCCATTACAAGTGTTTGACGCCCTTTATGTACAAAGCGTCCACGTGCAATTAGCTCTTTATTTGTAGTTGTAGCAATATAAGAGACATTCATATTTGTTGTGACCACATTAAAGCCTTCTGGTACAGAACGAGAAGCCAATCCTCCCATCGCTGCATCTGCTATTGTTGCGATAATTCCTCCATGTGGGACCTTAATCGTATTATGGATAACTGGTGTAATTGGAATTCGAACCTCACTAATTTCTGGCTCAAATTTACCCACCATATGCAGGGCAGCATTGATATATCGACGATGTACCCCGTGTTGTTTTGCATGAAGCCCTGATAATAAATGCAATAAAACCTCTTCATCTTCAGCAGTGCTTTCTTGTAAAATATTTGCTAGTAATTCTTTGATTTGTTCTTTTGATGATGTAGCCAATATAAAAACTCCTTCATGTAAAAATATCAATAATGTAAAATTACCACAAAATCTGTTATGATGGGTAAGAGATTGGGGGAATTAACTATGATGATGACCTCTGACTGGGTAATCATATTGGATGAGGCCGATGCGCTTTGTGAGATGATCCTTTCCTCTGAGCCTGCGAAAATGCTGCAACAAGCTTATGATGCTGTTTATAGCGATGTTCAGTTAATCGAAGCTATACACGCTTTTAATCGCATGAAAGAGCAGTACGAAGATGTACAACGTTTCGGAAAATATCATCCGGACTATCATACAATTATGAAATCGATTCGTCAGCAAAAGCGCGCACTCGATCTAAATGAAAAGGTTTCAGCCTTAAAAATAGCTGAAAACGATTTTCAAGATTTGCTCGACGAGATAAGCCTACTTATAGGAAAAACAGTATCAGAAGCAGTAAAGGTGCCTGTAAGTAATCCTTTCTTCGCATCTGGTTCTTCATGTGCTGGGGGCTGTGGTTCAGGCGGATCTTGTTCGTGCTCGGCATAATAAGCAAAATTTTTAGACTGTATACAAACTCGGATGATAGCGAGTGTATACAGTTTTTTTACGTCAATTCAGAACTTAATTTCTGCGATAGTGTTATGATGTTAGCAAGGTGAATCGTAGTGATTGCGAAAAGCGTAGCGTAAGGGAAAAATTGTAGACATAGATTGCTATCACAGAGTGAAATGAAATGTATAGTTGACTCTTAAATCGTCAGGAGCAGAAGATCCAATCTTTTATTAACCTATACAATTTTTAAATATAAATGAGGAAGCTGAACTCACTTCACCAATTACAATAAAGCAAGTGGAAGAAGCCATATATTCGCTTTATTTTTTGTTGGATCAGGGTTGTAATTGATCTTGATACAAACATATAGCGACACTTTTGTTAAGCAAAATAATATATTACATTTTGGAGGTATAAATGATTAAAAAGTATAGAACAGCGTTTCATGCCAAGGAATGGGCTATTGATTTGTATGAAGCAGCAACTATAGAAGAAATTCGGCAGGTTGAGAAAGAGCTACAAATAGTGCTGCCGAAAGTATATAAAGAGTTTTTAAGTGTATCAAACGGAATGCATGGTAATTTAGCTCAGCTATATTCAACAGATGGATTAATTGAAATGAATAAAACATATGAAGTGCAAAGATATGCACCAGGCTATGTTTCTGTTGGCAATGATAATGGTGGATATCATCTTTTAATGAGAGCAGTAGAGGATGCTGTTAATTTCCAATTAGTAAGTGATGGATATTGTGTACCCACCGAAAATGATATAACTGATAATTTTCTTTCATGGTTGGATAGTGATGAGGGTGATCCATGGAGAAATGAATAGTTGGTAAAAAAGAAGGTAAAACCCTAGACACCTAATTGCATTTTGGTGGTAATTTCAAATCTCGTATCACATCTTCCAAAAAGCATCACCTTGTAGGATCATTACTATGGTAAACTAAAAGAATATAAAAGAAACACTGATCATTGGGCATAGCTGAAACAGCACGGAGAGTAAAAACATTGACGAGGAGTGAGGGAAATGACGAATCAACAGAAGATTGCAGAGTTCTTAAACAATTTAACACTTGAAGAAATATATGATCAAAGTGATCTGCTCATTTGGATAGATTGGCGAGAAGCTGAGGAAGACTTAATAGATTACTTTAACGAGCAATTGCATGAGCCAGATCGAATTGATTGTGAAATTGTTGAAATAGACAAGCCTAGAGGTGTGGATATTGTTCTATCCTCCCAAGAAAAAAAGATGACGATTCCCTTTGCCGATGATGTGACTGATAGAGATAGCGCAATTCGAGCTATGCAGGAAATGCTTTCCCCTCAATATCAAATTCGTTGGTTTATGGAATCATTAGGCAATGATACTTTAGCTTTTGCATTGCTACCAACAGTACAATGGGAAGAATTAGTACAGCAATTTGGTAAGCATAAAGTAGACTACTATTTCCAGCCTGTAACAAACACTAGCGTCATGTTTGATATGGGTATAGATGAAGTAGATGCATTAATGAACTCGAGAGCTATAGAACATTTAAATAGATGAAATTGAATTGAGCAAGTGGGATTAATCATTTGACATAAAGATTGATTATTTAAAATAAAGATTGATAAAAATCATCTCTTAAGTTATTCTTTTGAGTTGATTTTTTTATTGGATATATATAATGGATGTTCATCTTATGAAGAATGTTATTCAGCAATCGGATCATATTGTTGAATAACATTCTTTTTTGGAGGATTGGATATTTATGTTAAAATTTTATAGAAGTAATGTTTCAAAGGGGGATATAATGAAGAAGTATATAAAAAGTTTAGTGCCTTGGATTTATTTGATGTTGTCTTTCTTTGTACTATCTGGCTGTAATGCTCAAAAAGATGGTAATAACTATTATTTATTATTGATGGGTGAAAGTGAAAGCTGGAATCTAACAGGTTATGAAATTGTTATAACACCAGAAGACTTTAAAGCAGGATTTGGGATTTTAAATATGAAAAACGTCAAAGAGTATATGACAGATTACTTCCACTTTGAAGCGCATGTGGTTATAGATAGTGATGATTCAGTGGTTCATACTGATTCAGCTACTGGTGAGATGAACATAGCAGAATATACAACTGGTGCTATAGGAGGGCCATACCTAAATAAAAACGGTGAATCTGTTACACTTAAAGATATAAATGAGATTTATGTAGTCGTTGAATGGTGGGATATTAGTAAGAACGAAAGTATTAAAGAAAGAATAGATTTATTTAACAAATCTAAAAAAGAACAGTCCTTCTTGAACTAACTAAGGTTTTAGTTGAATAACGATCTTCAACAATCGGGCGCTTTTCTGAAATAAGGAAAGCGTCTTTATTCATGGAAAAGGGAGGGTGGCAGTGGATAAGGACAATATATACCAAGATTATGGAGATTTTATTTTTGAATACTTGTTAACTTTGACAAA
>NZ_DKJS01000017.1:0-3709 GCF_002455205.1 Lysinibacillus sp. UBA6686
GCGAAAGCAAAGCGGCAGCTACTATTACGCCAAGGCGAAATTAAAATGATATGAATTTTATCGAGGGGAAGGAACTATTCATGACAACATTTAATGATACACTTCTTCGTGCTGCACGAGGGGAAAAAACAGAACATACACCTGTCTGGTATATGCGACAAGCAGGTCGCTCTCAGCCAGAATATCGTGCGATTAAAGAAAAATATTCGTTAGAGCAAATCACACATCAACCCGAGCTTTGTGCGTATGTAACGCGTTTACCCGTAGAAAACTATAATGTTGATGCGGCTATTTTATACAAGGATATTGTAACACCTCTCCCTGGTATCGGTGTCGATGTGAAAATCAAAGCAGGAGTTGGTCCTGTTATTTCCAATCCTATTCGATCAGTTGCTGATGTGGAAAAATTAGGTGAATTTAATGCCAAGGAACAGACACCTTTTGTATTGGAAACAATAAAATTATTAACAGAAGAGCAACTAAATGTACCTTTAATTGGTTTTGCTGGTGCACCTTTTACGCTTGCAAGCTATATGATTGAAGGTGGACCTTCAAGAAACTATAATAAAACAAAATCATTTATGGTATCAGAGCCACAAGCTTGGTTTGCATTAATGGATAAATTAGCAGATATGATTATTTCTTACGTAACAGCACAAATCGAGGCGGGGGCAAAGGCAATACAAGTATTTGACTCTTGGGTAGGTGCTCTTAATGTTGAAGACTATCGTATCTTTATTAAACCAGTAATGACACGTATCTTTGCTGAGTTGAAAAAAGAAAATGTGCCACTTATTCAGTTCGGTGTTGGTGCAAGCCATTTGGCAAAAGAGTGGAATGATTTACCGATTGACGTTGTTGGCTTAGATTGGCGTTTACCAATTAAAGAAGCGCATTCAAATGGTATTACTAAACCAGTACAAGGTAACTTAGATCCATCTTTATTAATTGCAGACTGGTCGATTATAGAAAAGCGTGCAAAAGATATTATTGATCAAGGCTTAGAAATGCCTGGACATATCTTTAATCTTGGACATGGTGTATTCCCAGAGGTAGATCCAGAGGTATTGAAACGTTTAACAGCTCTTATTCATGATTATAGTGCTCAACAAATCCAAGCACGCTCTTAAAGTTAAGAAGCTTTGACTAAATCTTGTCTGTGAATACTACATTCTGTACAACACAGCAAGGGAGCTGTCCAACCTAATGAATTGGACGGCTTCTTTTTGCCACATATTTTTTATTGATAAGAAAAGATATTTTTAAACTATTATTTAGAGGTGAAAAGGGTAATGAAAGAAATCAAAGGCTTGTTAGTAATGGCATATGGAACACCTTATAAAGAAGAAGATATAGAACCTTACTATACGCATATTCGTCATGGTCGTAAACCATCAGAAGAGCACTTAGAGGATTTACGTAGTCGTTATGAAGCAATCGGTGGGTTATCACCACTTGCTGCTGCAACAAAAGCTCAAGCAGAAGCCCTATGTGCACGATTAAATGAAGTTCAAGATGCTGTAGAATACAAATTATTTATTGGTTTAAAGCATATTCATCCATTTATCGAAGATGCTGTAGAACAGATGGTAGCTGAAGGTATTAATGAAGCGGTTTCTATAGTATTGGCGCCTCATTTCTCAACATTCTCCATAAAATCTTATAATGGACGAGCAGCAGAAGCGGCTGGGGATCGTTTAACAATTACTTCAGTAGAATCTTGGTACAATGAACCAAAATTTATAGAGTATTGGAAAAATAAAGTGAACGAAACATTTAATGGTATGTCTGGAGAAGAACGTGAAAAAGCATGTTTAATTGTGTCCGCACATTCGCTTCCGGAGAAAATAAAAGAGTTGGGCGATCCATATGAAGACCAATTAATCGAGACAGCTCGTTTAATCCAAGCAGCAACTGGTGTACAAAATGTAGAAGTAGGATGGCAATCAGCTGGGCAAACACCAGAGCCTTGGATTGGTCCAGATGTTCAAGATTTAACTCGCGAACTTTACGAGCAAAAAGGCTTCCGTTCATTCGTTTACACACCAGTTGGCTTTGTAACAGAACATCTAGAGGTTTTATATGATAATGATTTTGAATGTAAAGTTGTTTGTGATGAACTAGGGGCGACGTATTATCGTCCAGCTATGCCAAATACGCATCCATTATTCATTGATGCAATGGTAGATGCTATTCATAAAAAATTAAGCTAAGCGAAAAGAAAGTGATGATGTTAGTGACCCAGAAAAGACGAAAGGTAGTTGTGGTAGGCGGTGGCATTACTGGTCTTACAGCTGCGTTCTATATGCAAAAAGAAGCAATCGCAAAAGAATTGCCGTTAGATATCGTACTTGTCGAGTCGTCACTACGTCTTGGCGGAAAAATTCAAACACTAAGAAAAAATGGTTTTATTATCGAGCGTGGGCCAGAATCTTTCTTTGATCGGGAGAATTATGTATATACTCTGGCAAAAGATTTAGGAATTGAGCAAGAATTAATTACAAGTAACACGGGTCCTATTTATATTGCAGTTGGTAGTCATCTATATCCAATCCCTAGTAATCTTTTGTCTGGAGCAACACCGCATGTTTCGTCATTTATTACATCTGGCTTATTTTCACTTAGTGGAAAAATACGTGCTGCAGGGGACTTTTTTATTCCTCGCTCTACACAGAATGATGACCAACCATTAGGGCCGTTTTTCAGAAGAAGATTTGGTGCAGAAATTGTCGAAAATTTAGTAGAACCATTACTTGCAGGAACATTTGCTGGAGATATTGAGCAGCTAAGCATGCGTTCAACTTTCCCACAGCTTTATAGTTTAGAGCAAAAATATCGTAGCCTTCTACTAGGAATGAAAAAATCCGGTACAAATTTTTTAAGTAATAATCTTATCGCTAAGGATAAGGGGATTTTTCAAACTTTTAATAATGGTTTAGAGACACTTATCGAAAAACTTGAAAATTCTTTACTTCCTGGGTCAATAATGAAGGGCGTCAAGGTCGAAGAAATTGAACATGGTAAGGAAGGCTCTATTCAAGTTGTATTAAATAATTTTACTCAAATTAATGCAGATGCCGTTATTATTGCCACACCATTTAACATTGTAGAAAAAATGTTTCATAAACAACAGCATCTGGCTGAATTGAGTACGATGAAGGCAGCTACAATTGCTACTGTGACAATGGCTTTTACAAAAGATCAATTAGGCGATTTAGATGCACTATCGTTTTTTGTCTCTCGGAATAGCGATTTTTCAATAACTTCTTGTACATGGATGAATCGAAAATGGCCAGGTAGCTCCCCTGAGGACTATGTGCTATTACGTAGCTACATTGGTCGAGTCGGTGACGAAGCGATTGTAGCACTATCAGATACTGAAATTGAAAAAACGGTGTTACAGGATTTATCGAAAACAATCGGTATTCATGGAGAGCCAATGATGACGGTTGTTACTCGCTGGAAGAATGCGATGCCACAGTATACAGTTGGGCATCAGGAGAAAGTCCAGCGCATAAAACAAGAATTACAAGAACATTTCTCAACTGTAAAATTGGCAGGTAGTTCATTTGAGGGAATATCCATACCAGAATGTGTGCAGCAAGGTAAACATGTTGCAGAAGAAATGTTAAAGGAAATATTTTAAACAATAGAAGTACAATAGTACGAACATTAATAATTATGTTCGTCATAGTGTTGAAAAACTAAA
>NZ_DKJS01000084.1:0-24336 GCF_002455205.1 Lysinibacillus sp. UBA6686
TTTTAATTTGTCACCTTGATTTCATTGACATAATAGTATTTCAACAACATGAAAAGTGCCCTCCTTGAACATTGGAGGGCACTTTTATTGTACATCAGATTTAATCATTTCAAATAACAACGGGACATTGGTTCCTCTTTGCAATGAATGACAGTCATCCATTAAAAATGCCCAGCTTTTTTTCATTTTTTCTCTATATGGGAGCTCTTGACTAACTGGTAGAAATTCGCTTAAATACTCCTCAATAGTACCAGTGAGATTTTCCATAAAATTATCCGCCTTATGCACTTTTTCTGTTGGAATTTCATTGCGCTCATTCCATAGTACATGTTCTAAGTTTGTAGAAAAATAAAATAATTGATAGGGTACTTTTAAACGGTTAATGCTGAAGTGGTCATTCGCCACTAAGATCCTAGCATTATTCGCTTTCATTTCATTACGTTGCTCAATTTGAACTTTGCGTTTATCCGAATTCACTAAGATTGCATCCTCCGTATAAAACAAATTTTGCTCGATATCCTCCTTCACCTTAACAAATTCTGGTGCAATAAAGCAGCCATCTGCATCTGTAATATGAACAATTGCCGTTAAATCCTTTGCTAGAAATTTATATTTATTTAAATAGCTCTGGATTACTTTAACAACACTATTTTTAATATTTGGGATACGCTTATTGGCATCCCATTTTGTCAAAATATCCTCACGCTGAACGTCAAAGCGAATCATCGAATTTGCAAAATATTCATCTAAATAATCCTCTAAGATAATCTGCTCTGTCTGTCCCTCAACAATAATGAGAAGAATTTTTTTAGTCATGCTGCACACCTGCTTTTCTAAATGCACGCTTCATTTTAAATGATTTTGTTTCCTTATAAACTTCCTCATCCTGACCACCAAGCTGGATAGCACGTAGGTAGACATCCCTAGCATTATTTACTTCCTTTATTCCTTTTAGCTGCATATAGCGGTGATCTTCATTTGTTGTTGTAAACCATAAATTTTTAATAGCTAGCACCTCTAACACACGTAAATTATGAGATGTAAAGATAAGTTGACCTTTTCCATCCTCATCTATCACTGTTAACAACTCACCTAACAAATATTCAAAAACACCAGAATCTAATTCATCAATAACGACACATGCATTAGGATTGTTGTATACCGCAATAAGCAAGCTAAGGACAGAAATAATTTTTAATATCCCCTCTGACTCCGTACGAAGCGGTAATTCACGTTTTCCCCGCTTGGATAAAAATTCAAAACGAACCCCTTTTGCCCCACTATCCATCATCTGTTTCGTAATAACATTAATTTTTATGGTCAGACCGGGGATAATTGCTGATAATACTTGATTACTTTGTTCGACAACCTCACATAACACATAGAAGGTCTCTTCTGGCAATACTGCTGGTCCCTTTAAATCATATGGTATTAAACCTCTAGTTCTCTCTAAATGGATACTAAAGGGCATGATTCGCTCCTCAAACAATGGTGCGATATTTTGATTATTTACAACATGAAAATCTTGAGTAAAATCAATCGCTATATTTTGAAGAAGCTCCATCTCCAGCTCCGAAAGCTGTTCTTGTAATAGGGGCTTTAAATCTTTATGGAAAATAAATGACATATATTGTCTTCTAGCTAATTGCTGTACAACTAGCAATTGAATACGTGCTTTTTCATTCAAATCAGTCAGTTTAGCATTACGTATCTGCACATCATCATCTGTAACAGCCATTAATATCTTCGTACGTTTACCCTTGNNACCCTTGTCATTTTCTCGGTACGTAAGTCGTTCATGTACTGTGTATAGTCGATACTCATCCTCTTGTAGCTCTACATAATAATTGACAAAAAATGTACCAAACTGATTTTCCACAAGAAACTCAAAATCTATGCTAGCCTTACCCTCTCCTGCCATCACTAAGCGTTTTTCTTGTACAGGTAATTTCACCTCTGCTATCCAACCTGAAATTAGTGCCTTCAATATACTGAAGGCATCGACAATCGTTGTTTTACCTGAACCATTCTGTCCATATAAGCCTACAACATTGGCCTGTAAAAATGACTCGAAATTTACTGCAATGGAAATCTCACCATGACGAACATTTCGTAAATTATGCAATATTATTTTCTTAATCTTGATAATTGCCATTATGCAAACACCCTTTTTTTCTTATTATAATGAAAATCAGTATATTTTATAACAATTTCAATTTTAAGCACACTCGTCTAAGAACTAGAGGAATTTTGAATATAGGCATAAAAATAAAGAAAGGTGTGTTTCATTGACATATGTTACTCCCGACGATTTTAATCAACAATTTTATTCTGGTATAAAAGAATTTGGGTACTCTCTCTATTAGCACTAATCAACGCAATAACAGATTTTTGAATCAGAAGGAAGAACTGATGAAATTAGGGGACAGTTCTCTATCCCCTCCTCAGCTACATCATAGCAAACAATACCATAATTTTCGGGGCTTACCAGGAATAGTGTCTGGCATTTTAAGGAACTCAGGATCAAATAAAAATGCTTTCTACTAGTTCGTTTTAAACTAATAGAAAGCGTTTTATAAAAATAGGCTATATGCTTCACCTATTTCTATCATAATAATATTTGTAATTTAAAAGACCCAATTTTAAAAATAAAAGATGTTTTTCACCTACAATTTAATTCCTAAAAACAACTTCATGAATGTCACTTCTTATAATTAAATATTTAAAAATTAATAAATTTTTATAAAAATATCAACACGAAACAGTTATTCTTGTACTATTATACCAGTTTTCAAAATTTTATTTTAAAGATCATAAGTCGAAATAGTAAGTTTTTTGGGTTGTGAATCATTTTTTTTGGCAGTATAGTTGTTTAATGTCAGGGGATGTTTGGATTATTTTCCATTCATAAATATTTTAATAAAAAGGTATACATATCTTCCACGAAAATTACATCAGGACTGCCAAATGTAATGTTCTCTACTATTTACTTTTGACCATCTCAGCTGTGAATGTCTATTTTTTTACTTAAAATATGTTTTGTATATAATTATAGGAGGAAGAACATGAAAAAAAGTAAGAAACAGAACATGTCCATCAGTAGAAAATTAACAACTATTGTAATAAGTATTTTACTACTATTCGGATTAGTCAATCTAGGTCTTTCCTATTATATAGTAAAGAATAGTAATTTAAAAGATATGAATCAATCTCTTTTCGATAAAGGAATGATCTTAGCAAAGTCAATAGACCTAAAAACATTGCAATCTGTTATCAAGGAGCCTAATGCTAGCAATCCAGATGTTCTTCGTTTAACAAAAGAAATGGACGATATAAACGATCATTCGGATATTATCACAAATCTATTCCTTATAACAGTTGACGGAAAAAATATAAACGCGCCAGTTCTATCTTCGAGCGTACTGGATTTTGGGGCAGAGTATAACCAAGATATGATAGCTATGGGCTTATCAGATGACTTTTTAGCAAGAATTAAAGAAGTCTTTGAAACAAAAGAAGCGACCGCTACGAGCATCTATTCAGATGAGTATGGTAGCTATAAAACAGGCCTTACACCAATTTTGGATGAAAACGGAACAATTTTAGCTGCATATGCAATTGACTATGATGTTTCAATGGTAACGGCTAAGGCGATGACAGAGGTATCATGGATTCTTTTAGTGACAATAATTTTCTTAATTGGTTCATCCATTGCTGTTTATACAGTTTTAAAAAGAAAATTAACACCGATTCAACATCTCTCCCTACAATCTAAAAAAGTGGCAGATGGTAATTTAGAGCTAGAGCCCTTACCTGTGATATCAACAGACGAAGTGGGCCTTCTTACAGAAAACTTTAATTCCATGATTGAAAATTTGAAAGCAGTTATTAAAAGCACTACAAATGTTTCAGCACGTGTTTCGAACACTGCCAATGTATTATCTACAAATATGCAAGAAGCAACAGATTCATACAATAGTGTGGCTTCATCGATGCAAGAGATTGCCGGAGGCGCTGATTTACAAGTCCAAAAAGCAAAAGAAAGCTCGATTACCATTGAGGAAATGAGCATAGGTATTCAACGAATTGCCTTGACTTCCAACCAAATATCAGAATCCTCCATTCAAGCATCTGAGGAAGCTGAAAAAGGAAATGACTCAACAAATAAATCTGTGGCCCAAATGAATGCGATTAGTAAAGCTGTGAATCAATCAGCAGCATCTGTAAAAATGCTTGGCGAACATTCAGGTAAGATTGAAGAAATCGTTGGTATTATTACCGGTATCGCCTCCCAAACAAATTTACTAGCTTTGAATGCAGCCATAGAAGCAGCACGAGCTGGCGAAGCTGGAAGTGGTTTTGCTGTTGTAGCTGACGAAGTACGCAAGCTTGCTGAGCAATCTGAGGCATCCGCTCGCGAAATCTCCACACTTATCTCACATATTCAGCATGATACAAATACATCTGTAAATGTGATGATGCGTGCTGTAGAGGAAGTGGATAATGGTTTAGTCATGATCAATGATTCTGAGAAGTCATTTAGTCATATTTTAACTTCAATCCACCATGTTACTGGACAAATACAGGAACTATCCGCAACAATAGAAGAAATGGCAGCCGGCATGGAGGAAGTAACCTCTGCTGTAAAGGATATGGAAGATTTCTCTGTGAGTTCAAGAGATAATACACGAGCAGTCGCTGAAACTTCCTCTTCTCAACTGAATACCGTACAAAGAGTTTCTGAAGAAGCACAAGTACTAACTGATTTGTCCAGCGAATTATTAAATGTTGTTAACACATTTATCGTGAAATAAAATGAAAAGAGTCTTTCTATAAGCAGAAGCAGGTTCTCAATATCCCGCAGATTTATGAAAATCTGCGGGAGTAATTACTAAAATCTATTTTTAATATTCTGCCTATTGATCCCCCTCTTTGATAATAGGAGTTGTTATGATTGAATAATTCACGAGATTTTAATATTTATTTATCACATCATCAAACACAACTATTTGAGCAGCAACTGCCAGTCTCTCAGTGTACAGAACTGTTAAATGAACAAGATTTGCTAGCATACCAAGCATTAAATCAAACTAAAGCCGATTACAATACAAATATCACAATACCTGAAGTCTTTTATCAGGTTGCACACCAGTTTGCTGATAAGATTGCACTATCCTTCGAACATGGTACGATGACCTATCGTCAACTAAATGAACAATCTAATCAAATTGCTCATATGTTAATAGACAAAGGCCTGCAAAAGGGCGATTTTGTAGCTATTATAATGGAGCGCAGTAAGGAAACAATTATTAGTCTTCTAGGTGTACTAAAAGCAGGCGGTGCCTATGTTCCTATTGATCCAAGCTATCCACGAGAACGTTGCCAATACCTTTTGAACGACACTAGCGCTCCATTTGTATTGACGAAAGATGAACATATAAACTTACTGAAACAACTCATACATAATGATGAACAACCTCGGATGGTGTTGACCGTCAATCAGAAGGATAGTTTTACAAAAGAAAATATCCACATCGATCTACATCCATCCGATTTAGCCTATATTATTTATACATCTGGATCCACAGGTAAACCAAAAGGTGTCATGCTCAAACATGAGGCTGTTATTAACTTAATAACAGATAATCAGAGAATTTACCAATCCACTAAAGATGACGTCTATTCTCAGTTTATCTCCTACAGTTTTGACCCTTCAGTCACAGAAACATTTACGGCTTTTTTTTCAGGTGCAAGACTACATATGCTCACAAGTATTGAACGTCTATCCATCGAAGCGTTTGCTAATATGATTGCACGGGAAAAGATTACTACCGCAACAGTACCAAATGCTTTCTTTACACAGCTTGCCACATATCTACCTATAGAATATCAAGAAAAATTATCGACTCTTAAATATTTATCAGTCGGCGGTGAAGCACTAATGCCTGCTGTTGTACAAAGATGGCAAGAGAAATTCGGTAAAAGTACTGAAATTGTTAATGTTTATGGGCCAACTGAATGCACAGTGCTATCCTCCTACTACAGGATAAAAGATACGATAACAGACAATCAGGGGAGTATGCCAATTGGCAGACCGATTGCCAACTATGAAATGTATATTGTTAATAGCAATAATCAGCTTTGTCCAATCAATGTCACAGGTGAATTATGTATTGCAGGCATTGGTTTAGCAGCAGGTTATTTACACCAGCCTGAAAAAACAGCCGAGGTTTTTGTTCCACATCTATTCAAAACCGAGGAATTGATGTATCGAACAGGCGATTTAGTTCGTTTATTGCCAAGTGGTATCATTGAATTTATTGGACGGAAAGATTCCCAAATTAAAGTTAGAGGATTTCGTATTGAGCTTGGGGAAATTGAAGCTGTATTGAGTAATTTCCCTAGCATACAAGAGGCAATCATTGTAGCGAAGAAAAAGGCTGATGGAAATAATAGTTTATTAGCCTATTATACTGTGTCAGGCGGCATACAAATAGAACAAATGACCATTAGAGAGTATTTATCAAATAATTTACCAGAATATATGGTTCCTGAGCGATTCTTTGAATTACCAGAAATGCCTCTGTCTCCAACAGGTAAAATTGACCGGAAGCTATTACTGGAGATAGAAGAAACGACATCTCTAAATAGCAAATATGTAGCCCCAGAAAATGATAGACAGAAATTGCTAGCTAAGGCATGGGAGTACGTTCTTGGTGTAAGACAAGTTGGCATTCATGATAACTTTTTCCACATCGGTGGACATTCGTTGAAAGTTTTAGAGATTCTTGTACAAGTGAAGAGGCATATTCCCTTCTTAAAAATACAGGACTTCTTCCAATATCAAACTATTGCAGAGCTTGATTATTACATTCGTAACTATCAGTCTGAGAATCACGAAAATCCTAAGATGATTTCTACTGCCCTATTAAAGGAATTAAAGGAGCCGAACTCCCTACCAGTTTCAAAACTAGTAAAACCATTGCCGATGAACACTGTTTTACTAACTGGCGCAACTGGCTTTTTAGGAACTCATGTATTATACGAGCTGCTAATGACAACAAATGTCCAGGTTTACTGTCTCATTAGACCTAATGCACGTATATCCCTTGAAGAAAAGCTTAATGATACTATGCAATTTTATTTCGGAGATAGTATCACTACACGTTTGAAAGATCGAGTGACAATGATACAAGGAAATTTAGGACATCAAAGGCTGGGTTTATCTAACAAAGATGAGAATGCCATTATTAATCAAATTGATGCAATTATTCATTGCGGAGCAGACGTAAGACATTTTGGTGCAGCGGAACAATTTAATGATGTTAACGTTGAGGGTACTAAATATTTGTTGGAACTAGCTAAACGTAAAAAAGGTATTCATTTCCATTATGTTTCAACAATGGGGATTCCAGAGGAGCTTGCCGCAAATAATTGGGGACCCAATGAAGCACAAGGTAATTTTAATTATGACTATCAGCTCAACAATGTTTATACGCAAAGTAAGCTAGAGGCTGAGAATCTTGTACGTCAGGCCTGCAAGCTTGATATTCCTATATCCATCTATCGTGTTGGGAATTTAACCTGTCATTCTGAAACTGGTAAATTCCAACGCAATATCGATGACAATGCTTTTTATCGTATGATTAAATCCATGCTTTATTTAGGTAAGACCCCTATTGCTCATTGGCACGTTGATTTTACGCCAATTAATTATGCAAGCCAAGCGCTAGTGGCTCTCGCAAGTCAGCCTACTTCAAACGGACATGTATTCCATTTATGTAACCCTGCTCCGCTACGTTATCTAGACTTTATTGACATGATTAAGGAGCTTGGCTATGAGCTTGAAACTATGACTGCTCAGGAATATACGAATTGGCTTTTATATAACGAGCATACAGAGGAAGCACAGGCGTTTTTATCATTAGCCATTGCACAGCTAGAAGGTGATGGAGCAAGTGATTCACCATTTATCTTTAATTGCGAAAAAACACAAGCATTTTTAGCACATACAGGAATTTCATGTGCAGTGCCCAATGCAGCCTTTATTCGCAAGATGATTCATTATGGCATAAAAATGGAGTACTTCCCTGAGCCAGAGTCTATAAAAATCATATGAAGATTCCCAAAGTATACTTATTTGCGTTACCTCTTGGCCAACAACTGGTACAAGCAGAATGGGATACGCTTTTCCATCCGCTATCACAGGCAGAGCAACATAGAATTTTACAATATAAGCATTGGCAGGACAGGCAGAGAGCCTTATTAGGAAGCACACTTATTCAATGGGCGCTTCAAAAAGTCCTCGACAATTACCCAATTCAAATGAAAAGAGATGCTAACGGACGTCCATATATAATAAATGATAATTGGAAAGGCGATATAAATCTATCACATTCGGGAAAGTGGATAGTCGTGGCACTAACTACAAAGGGTCGCGTCGGAATTGATGTAGAAGAAATAATACCTTTGAGTGAAGAGGTCATATTTTCTGCAATGACACAGGCTGAATTATCTATATTTAATTTAGAAGCCAATTCCAATCGATTACAAGCCTTTTACGAGCTATGGACATTAAAGGAGGCCATCTTTAAAACAGGTCTATTTTTGAATTCCTCGCCTCCTTTGATAGATACAAGTTCTATAAATAACAACCTTACTACTCGGTTAATCTATCTTGATAAGCAGCATCCCGTTTCTATTTGTTGGGATAGTATGCTTACACATTTATCAATCATAATATTAAATAGAAACCAATTACTGATTCATTAAAAATAGGAATAGCCGCTAGAAAATTTCTAGCGTGCTATTCCTTTAAAAATTGGGGATTAATCTTCTTGCCCCTTCACTTATTTAAATAAATCTGGATATATTTCTTTTGCTAAAGCTTCCATACCGTCAATTGTATTATAGCCATAGCCAAACATGTAATTATAATCTACAATATAAATTTGTTTATTTTGAATAGCCTTCATGCTTGAAAGTTTAGGATTGGCATAAATTTCCTCACGTACTTTTGTAAGATCTGATCCATCCCAGTTTGGTAGAATTAAAACATCTGGATTTGTAGCAATTAAAGTCTCGATGCTAATATCACCTGTTTCTTCCTTAAAGATATTATCTAGTTTAATCATATTAAATGCATCGTTAAAGAATGATTCACCATGTGCTGACCATACGAAAAGATCTTTTGGATCATTCGTATGCAAATAAGCAAATGTTTTGTGCTCTTTAATGCTCTCTAAATTAGTAGAGATAGTCTTTTGTCTATCTTTTAATTCCTTAATAAAGCTAGCCGCTTTGTCTTGAACATTAAAAATTTCCCCAACATTCTCTATATCTTTGTAGATTGATTCATAGGTTCCTCCTGTTATAGAAGATTCTAAAACATATGTTTTAACGCCCATATCATTAAGAGAATCTACAGTACCTACACCCCATTCAGCATTATCAAATAATCCACCCCGTCCAAAAACTAAATCTGGATCGGTTCCTAATGTAACCTCTTTGCCAACATATCCATCGCTTAAAATATTTAACTTTTCATATTCTTTCTCCACAGATGTATCAGGTGCACCAAAGTTTGCACCAACTCCAACAATTTTGTCCCCTAAGCCTAAGTGTAATAATAGTTCTGCTGCTGGGCGTGTGTTAGCCATAATTCTTTCAGGTGCTTTATCGAATTTTTGTACTTTCTTTTCCCAAGTTGATCCACCTTCAGCCTTTGTATAGTTTTCTATGGTTAGTGGATAATGCTCCTTCGCTCCTGATTCCTCAGATGTACTTTTTACTGTGCCACTGCAAGCTGTTAACAGTAACATAGCTGCTAAGCTCATTCCAATTAATAATCTCTTCTTCATTTATACTCCTCCTAAAATCCATATGCAAAGCTTAATCCATTCGTCACCGGATTAGTAAATGTTTGGCACTTTATTTGATATAAAGCTTCTATTGTATCAGGTGTTAAAACTTCCTCTGGTGTGCCATGCGCATAAATTTCGCCATCTTTCACTGCGTAAAGATAATCACAATAATGTGCTGCCATCTCTAAATCATGAAGAGCTGCAAGAACGCCTATATTTAATTCCTTCACACAGGATAAAATTTCAATTTGATAGCGGATATCTAAATGATTGGTCGGTTCATCTAATATCATAAATTTAGGTTGCTGTGCAATCGTTCTTGCTAAAATAACCCTTTGCTTTTCCCCACCTGATAATGATAGATAACTGCGATCCTTATAATCTTGCAAATTTGTACGTTTCAGCGCTTCCTCAACAATTCCATAATCATGCTTCGTGTCTGACTCTAACATTTTCTTATGCGGAGTTCTGCCTAATAGCACCATCTGATGCACAGTTAAATCAAAATGCATTTCATTAAATTGCCCTACTACACCTAAGTGCTGGGAAATCTTTTTCTCTGGACTTTTTAAAACATCTAAATCATCTAAAAAGACCATTCCCTTTTGTGGTGAAATGCTTTTATAGATACTTTTCAGTAAAGTTGACTTTCCGCATCCATTTGGTCCGATTAAGCCCACAAATTGTTGCTTTTTTACATGAATAGAAACGTTTTTAACAATTTCTTTTTTGCCTATCTTGACTTCCATTTCCTTAGCAATTAATTCCATTGTTCTACCCTCCGAAGTTGTAACCTTTTTTTACAATCATGTAGATAAATAATGGTGATCCAATGACAGAGGTAATAATTCCTATAGGTAATTCAACATTTTGAATTAAGGTTCTAGATAAAATATCTGCCCAGATCATAAATAATCCACCTAACAGTAACGTCCCCAACATTAAGCGTTTATGATCTGCACCAAAAATACCCCTTGTAATATGAGGAATAATTAAACCAACGAAGCCAATCATTCCCGCATAGGCAACCATAGTTCCTGCTATTAAAGAAGTAAGAATCATATATAACTTTCGATAAATACTTAAATTGATTCCTAATGTAATAGCTGATTCGTCACCTAATAGCATTGTATTTAATATGCGGTGTTGGAAAAGAAATAACGCTGCCCCTATTACAACAACAACTGCTAAGATTGGTGTCTTGTCCCAGCTAGCAGTGGCTAGACTCCCCATGGACCAAAATGTAACAGCTTTAATGGCATCCGTATTTTTAGCAAAAAATATCATAAGGCTTGAGAATGAGCTACATAACGCCCCTATCACAACTCCTGATAATACGAGTTTAATGGAGGTTGCTTTACCACCAATACTTGATAAAAGAAGAACAGCCATCGATGTCAACATTGCCCCTGCAAAAGCACCAAAAGCTACACCAAACTGAGCTAGGAACGCACTACCACCAAAGCCAATTAGAATGGCGAAGGTTGCACCCAATGTGGCACCAGAGGAAATACCCAGAATATATGGATCAGCAAGTGGATTTTGTACAATCGCCTGCATTACTACTCCACATAAGGCAAGCCCAATACCAATCAATAAGGCAAATACCACGCGAGGCATTCTTACCTGCAAAATAATATTTAAATATGATTGATTTTGAATATGATCAAGTGACCCTAACTTTCCATTGGTAATCGTATGTAAAAGGATATCCATAGATTGCCTGAATGGAATACTAACCTGCCCTATTGATACAGATAACACGGCAGATAATAAAATTGCACCAATGATAAGTAAGATCGTGACATAATACATGTTACCTATGCCTATTCTCTTAGCATCCTGTTTATCCAAGATTTCACCTCTATTTATAACATTTCTCTTTAATGATAACGATTATCATTATCAATATGTATTGTAAGTGATAATCTATCGAAAAACAACAGGAAAATTAATTTAATAGCTTTCTCTATTTTCAATCAGCACAAAAAAAGCCTATTCTCAAATTAGAAACTTGAGAGCAGACCCTTGATTTTTAAATTTTTATATCTACCGTTGAGCTAGAATTATCCTGACTTGTTGTTTCGCTTATTTCTTCAGATATACCTGACTGTTGCTTATTTTGACTCTCCTCATCCTCAGACAATTGTTTGTACTCCTTGGGATCCTCTTTAGGTATACGCATCGTCAGCGCTTTCCCATATAATGCTGGGTCATGCTTGATTAAAAATTGATGATCCTTCGTTGGAACTTTATCTCCGGAGGAAATACGTCTTGCAATTTCTAAACATGTTGTATAAATATTTAATGCGTCTTCCTCTGCCTTCACTCGCTCTTTAGCAGCCTCAGTTTCTCTCTTTAGTTGCTCTGCTATCTTTTTTTGCCTTTCTAGTTCTTGCTCCCTCTTTTGCTTCTGCATCAATTGTTTTTCCTCTTCAATTGCTTGTGTTGCTGACTTTGTTAGTTTATGATCAGTGACTGGCTGATGATATTGGTTATATTCAATGCGCATCTATTTTCCTCCTTTCAATATTAAAAGAGCTTCTTACTTTAATATTCGGTAAAAACCATATCAAATGAACTACAAATTTAGACATTTTGCCAGTTAGTTTTTGAAATGAAAAAAAGGCTTCTCAAAAGTTTACACAACTAATGAGAAGCCTCTATTAAAATCCATTATATTATCAAAATGTTAGCATTTCGCCTTTTATTTACCCTTATTAAGGGCTAAAGCGAGTGATTACATCATGCCAGGCATACCCATACCGCCCATATCAGGCATTCCTGGAGCTGCTGGTTCTGGAATATCTGCTACAACTGCTTCTGTTGTTAAGAATAGTGCTGCTACAGATGCTGCGTTTTGTAGAGCTGAGCGAGTTACTTTCGCTGGGTCTACTACGCCCGCTTCAATCATATTCACCCATTCACCTGTTGCTGCGTTGAAGCCTACACCGATTTCTTCACGTTTTAGACGATCCACGATAATTGAGCCTTCAAGTCCAGCATTGTTTGCAATTTGGCGAACAGGCTCTTCTAATGCACGTAAAACGATTTTCACACCTGTTGCTACATCGCCCTCTTCTGTATCTGCCACCTTTTCAACCGCTGAGTACACGTTAAGAAGTGCAGTACCACCACCTGATACGATACCTTCTTCAACAGCTGCACGAGTTGAGTTCAGTGCATCTTCAATACGAAGTTTACGTTCTTTTAACTCAGTTTCTGTTGCAGCACCAACTTTGATGACTGCTACACCACCTGCTAATTTTGCAAGGCGTTCTTGTAATTTTTCTTTATCGAATTCTGAAGTTGTTTCAGCAAGCTGAGCACGGATTTGACCAATACGGCCTTCAATTGCATCTGCACCGCCAACGCCTTCTACGATTGTTGTGTTGTCTTTTGTTACAACCACTTTTGCAGCGCGACCAAGTGATGTAATATCAGCAGATTTAAGGTCTAAGCCTAATTCTTCTGTAATCACTTGACCACCTGTTAGGATGGCGATATCTTCTAACATCGCTTTACGACGGTCACCAAATCCAGGTGCCTTAACAGCTACAGCATTGAATGTTCCGCGAAGTTTGTTTACTACAAGTGTTGCAAGAGCTTCCCCTTCAACATCTTCAGCAATGATTAAAAGTGGACGACCTTGTTGTACCACTTGTTCTAATAATGGCAATACTTCTTGAATGTTTGTAATTTTTTTATCTGTAATTAAAATGTATGGGTTATCAAGAACCGCTTCCATTTTATCTGTATCAGTTACCATGTAGTGTGAAGCATAGCCACGGTCAAATTGCATACCTTCTACAACATCAAGCTCTGTTGTGAAGCCTTTAGATTCTTCGATTGTAATAACACCATCGTTACCAACGCGCTCCATTGCCTCAGCAATAAGTTGTCCAACTTCATCATCAGCAGCAGAGATGGCAGCTACCTGTGCAATTTCATCTTTATTGCTTACAGGGCGAGAAATAGCGTGTAATTCTGTTAGTGCAGCAGCAACTGCTTTATCAATCCCTTTACGAATACCAACAGGGTTTGCACCAGCCGTCACGTTTTTCAAGCCTTCACGAATAATTGCTTGTGCCAAAACTGTCGCAGTAGTCGTACCATCACCTGCGATTTCATTTGTTTTAGAAGCAACTTCTGCTACTAATTTTGCACCCATGTTTTCGTATGGGTTTTCTAGTTCAATTTCTTTTGCAATTGTAACACCGTCATTAGTAATAAGCGGTGAACCGAATTTTTTTTCTAAAACCACATTGCGCCCTTTTGGCCCTAATGTAATTTTAACTGCGTTTGCTAATTTATCTACACCTTGTAACATTAATGAACGAGCTTCTTCTGAGAATTTAATATCTTTTGCCATTTGAATTTACCCTCCTGAAATGGAATATTCGTTAAGCTTCATCAATATATTTATATCAATTTCACCATACTGTTATTGTCATATGTGACAATCATTATAGGCATTGCTTTATTAAAGCATTGAATTATTCAATAATTGCAAGAATATCGCTTTCGCGTAAGATTAGGTATTCATTACCCTCATACTTAACCTCTGTACCAGCGTATTTTGAGAAAATAATGCGGTCGTCAACTTTAACGTCAAGCTCTACACGTTGTCCGTTTTCTAACACACGACCTGTCCCAACTGCTACAACTTTACCCTCTTGCGGCTTTTCTTTTGCAGAGTCTGGCAGTACAATACCGAATGCAGATTTTTCTTCTACCTCGATTAGTTCAATTACAATACGATCTCCTAGTGGTCTTAACAAGTGAAACAACCTCCTATTAATTAAATGTTTGTTGAGAGTTTATTAGCACTCTATCCAGTTGAGTGCTAACACAATTATTATGATAATCAATCACACTTTTTTTTGCAAGTCAGAACTTCGAAAAATTTTGTTTTCTTTCCAAATTCCTCTACAATAGAAAGGTAGCATAATGAATGGAAAGGATTTTGACTGTGACTAATTCTCAAAAAGTAAATAAACATAAAAAAACAGCCCTATATGTTTTATTGATTTATATCCTCATGCAAATATCAGGCAAATGGCTGATAGAACCGTTTCACAAGCTTGTTATGAGTACTACTGGTTTAGCTAGTGCACAAGCCGCTCCACTTACACAAGGCTGGTATATTGCACTAAGCTTCGCCATAGCATTAATCCTTAGCTTATTCCTAACCTCCCGCGATAAAACGTTTTGGGATATTTATCAGGGAAAGAAAGAAACGATACCACTATCAATTATGTGGGGAATTATTGGTTTCTTCTTAGTTTTCATCGGCCAAATGATTGGCGCAGCTATTGAAATGGCTGTATTTGGTATCCAAGGTGGTTCGCAAAACACGGCTGATATTGTCGCTATTGCTAAAGGTGCTCCTATTGCGATATTGGCAATTGTCGTATTTGGACCAATACTAGAAGAGTTCGTCTTCCGCCGTGTTATTTTTGGATCGCTTGTCCAAACAACAAATTTCTGGATAGCAGCAATAGTTAGTGCCATTTTCTTTGCTCTTATTCATAGGGACTTTTCACATATCTTGCTTTATACAATTTGTGGATTAATTTTTGCCTTCTTATACCATAAGACAAAACGCATTTGGACGTCCATTATCGCCCACGTCATGCTGAATGGTTTTGTGACACTTGTACAAGTGTATGCAGAACAGTTACAAAAGTTGCTCGATGAACTACAAAAAATGCAATAAAAAATCAGTGGGAGCTTTTTTCCCACTGATTTTTCCTTTACAATAAAAAGCTCAATACACATGCATCGAGCTTCTATTATTTATTGATTTAATTCTTCAATCTGTCGTCGCTGCTGTTCAAGTGCCTCTTCAACCTGCCGTTTTTGCTCAGCTTCCTGCTCCTCTTTCAATCGCATTTCCTCTGATTTCAAATATTTTTTATAGCCAATACGCGAAATCATAATACTAATTTCATAAAGAACAAACAAAGGTACTGAAACCATTAAATGTGAAGCCAGCTCAGGTGGAGCGATTATGGCAGCACATACAAACAAACCAAAATAGGAATACTTTCTAAAACGAACTAGTATTTCAGGTGATAGCATTCCGATACGTGAAAAGAATAGGACTACTACCGGTAATTGGAAAAGGAAACCAAATGGTATTGTAAGTCTAAATAAAAATGAAAAATACTCCTTTATGCCAATTGTCGGCAGTACCTCTAATTCATTCGATAAACTCATCATAAATTTTAGGACATAAGGAAAGAAGTAAAAGAAAGAAAAGGACAACCCTGCTAAAAACAATAAAAACGAATACGGAATATACTTTAAGGTTGCTTTTCGTTCTATGTCCCTTAGTCCTGGACTTATAAATGCCCACAATTGGTACATCAATATCGGCGAAGAAACAATAAATGATATTAAAAAAATAACTTGGATATAAATTGAAAGTGGTGTCACTACATCAAATGAATGGAGCTCTATATTATAGGATTCCCCAGTAATTTGAAGATATTTAACAATTGGCTTTGCAACAAAAAAGCCAGCAATCATAGCAAGAACAAAGAAAACGGCAACAATGAAAAGCCGCTTTCTTAATTCTTCTATATGTTCAATAACAGTTAGATCTTTTGGATTCATTCCTCAACATCCTAACTTACTTATCTAGTTCTTTCTTTTTCTTATCATCATCTTCATCGTCGGCTAAACCTTTAGTAGCATTTTTGAATTCACGTAGTGTTGAACCAAATGCTTTACCAAGCTCTGGTAATTTCTTAGGGCCAAAAATTAGTAACGCGACAACTCCGATAATAATGAGGCTCATTGGACCTATTGGACTCATTTCAGCCACCTCCTCTTTATATCCATCATTTTAACGCATATTTCGCCATTTTGCTAACTAATTATATGTGAAAGTTTTTCGTCACTCTTATAGATTACTTCTTATTTTATTTCATATTTCTATTTGACAGAAACTGTGAACTATACTTGGAATTATGTATTATTTTCACTCTTCCTGATTACGAATTAAATAAATAAGTGCCTGTAATTCGACAGACAAATCTATTGTTAAGAGTTGCATTTTATCTGGGACAGTAATGCGCTCTGGGGTAAAATTTAAGATTCCCTTAGCATTCATGGCTGCTAGACGATCAGCCATCTTTTGTGCTGAGCGTGGTGAAACTGTTAAAATGGCTAGCTCTGCGCCATATTCTGCATATTTTTCCTCCAATAGATCAGGGTGAAAAACGGGGATATTACTAATCATTTTGCCATCCTTTGGAGCTTTAGAATCGAATGCTACAACGATATGTGTATTATGGTTCTTTTGAAAATTATATTTTAATAGAGCACTACCTAAATTCCCTACACCGATTAACGCTACTTTTGTCGTTTCATGTTGATCTAGCGTCTGACTAAAAAATTTTAATAAATGTTGAACATCATAGCCATATCCTTTTTTCCCAAGTGCACCAAAATAAGAAAAATCACGGCGAATGGTTGCTGAATCTATTTTCATCGCCTCACTTAGCTCCTTCGATGAAATTCGTTCCATGCCTTCGTGCGCAAAGTTTTGGATAAAACGATAGTAAAGAGGAAGTCTTTTAGTAGTGGCTTGTGGAATTTTTAATTCTTGTTTCAAACTTTTTCCTCCTTGTATGTATCAAAATTCGCCTAAACATATTTTAAATGATACATGCTTATTGAACTACTTACAAAGTTTATTATTTCTAATTGGAGAATTTCCCTTTAGTTAATGGCGCCATTTACGCCACTAACTAAAAGGAAATCGTTTCAATCTTACATGACAGCTCGGAATAAGTAAAGCATCGACATTGCAAGCACATCGTTCATCCATTACACTAAGGAAGAATTGAGGTGTCAAGAATGATTGTTTTACAGGTCAATCAACTATATAAATCCTTCCTTGCAGATGAAATATTAAGTGGTGTTAAGTTAGAAGTTCAACATCGTGATCGCGTTGCATTAGTGGGACGAAATGGCGCAGGTAAGTCTACTCTACTAAAAATAATTGCTGGTCAAATGTCATATGATGCGGGCGATATTATTATTCCTAAGGGCATACAAATCGGCTATTTAGAGCAGCACGCTGGATTAAACTCAACCTTGTCGATTTGGGATGAAATGCTAACCATTTTTGAACCGCTTTTAGCACAAGAAAAGACCCTTCGCTCACTAGAACAACGAATGGCTGATCCAGCGGTTTATGAAGATTCTATTTTATATGCCAAAATAATGTCTGAGTACGATCAATTACAGCATAATTTTAAGGATGCAGGTGGCTATCAATATGAATCTGATATCCGTTCAGTGCTTCATGGCATGCAGTTTTATCCTGAGGATTACGAAAAATCCATTCGCTCATTATCAGGGGGACAACGAACTCGTTTAGCACTTGCTAAGCTTCTCTTAAGTAAACCAGATCTTTTAATACTAGATGAGCCTACAAACCATTTAGATATCGAAACGCTATCCTGGCTGGAATCTTATTTAAAAAGTTATGAAGGCGCAATTCTTATTGTTTCCCACGATCGCTATTTCTTAGATCAGGTCGTATCGATTGTCTATGAAGTTTCACGCCATCGGGTATCAAAATATACAGGTAATTATAGTGCTTATTTGGATGAAAAAGCGAAAAATTATGAGCGTGATATGAAAATGTTTGAACGCCAGCAAGATGAAAAAGCCAAGCTTGAGGAATTTATTCAGAAAAATATTGCACGTGCTTCTACCACAAAGATGGCACAAAGTCGCCGTAAGATGTTAGAACGAACAGAATGGATGGAATCTCCTGATGGCGATGAAAAATCGGCAAGCTTTGGTTTTACAATCGATCGTCAAAGTGGAAATGATGTATTATCTGTGGATGATTTAACAATAGGTTATAATGCTAAAAAAATATCAAGTGGCATTCATTTGCGTACCTATAGAGAAGATCGAATTGCGCTTGTCGGGCCAAACGGCGTAGGTAAATCCACTCTATTAAAAACTATTGTAAAAGATTTATCTCCACTCTCTGGAGAAATTCGTTATGGAACAAATGTTCAAATTGGTTACTATGATCAGGAGCAGGCAAAGCTCACAAGCAATAAAAGTGTTTTAAAAGAGCTTTGGGATGAATGGCCATTAATGAATGAAAAGGATATTCGGACCGTTCTAGGCCGCTTCCTATTTAGTGGTGAGGATGTAGATAAAGCTGTATCCTCTTTATCTGGCGGTGAAAAGGCTAGGCTTGCTCTTGCTAAATTAATGATGCAAAAGGCAAATTTCTTAATTTTAGATGAGCCTACTAACCACCTAGACTTAGATAGCAAAGAGGTCTTAGAAAATGCGTTGATTGATTATCCTGGAACATTATTATTTGTATCACATGACAGATATTTTATTAATCGAATCGCTACGAAAGTAGTTGAACTATCTGGTGACGGTTCCTTCGAGTACTTAGGTGACTATGATTACTATCTTGAAAAGAAACAGGAACTATTAGAACTCGCGCAAATGAAGGCTACTACATCTCAGGATCAAACAGATGTAACAGAAAAAGTCTCAACCTCTAAAATTGATAAAGAGGCAAAAAAACGAGAACGTCAAATAAGGCGTACAATTGAGGAACTGGAAGATAAAATGCAAAAGGTAATTGCAGAAATAACCCATTTAGAAGCTGAACTTTGTGATCCAGAAATTTTCACAAACCATGAGAAAATCTTACAGCTTCAAGAGGAATTATCCACCGCTAAAGAACAACATGAGCTATTTGAGTTAGAATGGCTCGAACTTAATGAAGAACTTGAAAATATCATTGTCTAGTTAGATGTAAAGCCGTGTGCCTGACACATGGCTTTTTTCTTTATCTCCGCTTATATTTCATATATATTGGTCAAGTGCTATTTTTCGACAAAAACTGCCCACAGCTTTATGCACACAAAGAATCTAGTAATACCAACATATCAACAGACTTTTCCACATTATCCACAGATTCAAATTATTTTACTCACAGTTTTATGTGAAAAACATGCTACTATATATAGAATAACCACAAGTTATGCACAGGTTATCAACATTTTGTGCATAAGTACGGATGTTCGTTGTTTCTATTCCCTCACAACCTGTGGATAATTATCTGAAAAATTTGTCAATTCATCAATGCTCACCATGTAATATTTCTACATTTTTTTCACATATCAAAAAAAGGTATCATAGAATTTAATCTATGACACCTCTTTCTTCTATTACCCCCAGGATTTCAACTCCATTCCAGGGCGACCATTCATCGTTAAATCTCCCCGTATACCTGCTTTAAACATTGGTGTTGCTGCTGCCCCTATCATCGCAGCATTATCTGTACATAGCTTTAATGGAGGAACAAAAAATGGAATGCCCTCTTCAGCAAAAACCTTCTCAAGCGATGTACGCAAGCCCTTATTAGCTGCCACACCTCCTGCCGCAATGACTTGTTTCACTTTATATTCACGTGCGGCACGTAGTGTTTTTGCTGTTAATACCTCAACCACACTCTCCTGAAAGCCTTTAGCAACAGCAGTAGGAGATATTTTTTCACCGCGTTGATCCATATTATGTTTGTAATTAATTACTGCCGATTTCAAGCCGCTAAAGCTAAAATCATACGAATCTTCTTCTAGCCAAACTCTTGGAAAGGATACTGCCTCACAATCCTCCTGTGCAAGCTTGTCAATACGTGGCCCTCCAGGATATGGCAGGTTTAGAACACGTGCAACCTTATCGTAAGCTTCACCTGCTGCATCGTCTCGCGTTTCACCTATGACATCAAAAGAGCCATGTTCCTTCATATACACAAGCTCGGTATGGCCTCCCGATACAACGAGTGCTAAAAGTGGGAATTCCATTGGCTGGACAAGTGCATTTGCATAAATATGACCTGCTATATGATGAACACCAATAATCGGTAAATTGTTAGCAAAGGCAAAGGCCTTTGCAGCATTAATTCCTATTAACAATGCACCTACTAGACCTGGTCCCTCTGTTACAGCAACTGCATCTAAATCACTTGGATTTATATTTGCTTGTGCTAGGGCTTCTTCAATGACCACCGTAATTTGTTCAACATGATGGCGGGACGCAATTTCAGGTACAACCCCACCAAATCGTTTATGACTTTCTATTTGAGATGCAACAACATTCGAAACAATCTCACAGCCATTTCGAATAATTGCTGCTGCTGTTTCATCACAGCTCGACTCTATTGCTAAAATTATTTGATTATCCATTATAAATTCACCCACATAACAAGGGCATCCTCCCCATTATCTGTATAATAGCCTTTTCGTAATCCACCATCTTGGAAATCTAACTTTCGGTAAAGATTTTGAGCAACGGTATTCGTTACTCTCACCTCTAAGCTCATGATTTCCATCTCATTCTGTTGCGCAATTCGCATAGCCTCTCGCATTAATCCTTCACCAATCCCACGGCCACGTGCTGACTCTATAACAGCAACATTCGTAATTTGTGCAGCGTCTACTACCATCCACATACCGCAAAAACCAATTATGTGATCCTCTTCATCTATAGCTAACACATAATGTGCGTATTGATTTTCATGTACTTCATAGTAAAAAGAATCTAGCGTCCATGGCGTTGGGAATGTAGCAAGCTCGATTGCATATACAGCCGGAACATCGTCAGAAACCATTTTACGGTACGTTATATTACTACTCATCCCTTTTCTCCTTCTGCTCCTTTAGCCAGTTTGCCTCTGCCTCTGCAATACGTTTGTATTGTGGGACAAAATGATGAACTGCCTCCACACAAGGTAGCTCTAAGGCTGACGCTAATCGAATTGTTTCACTTGCTCGAGGCAAATCATAACTAAAAGGTGCACGACGGGCATCATCACCTAGTACTTCTACGATCCTAGACCAAAAAACAGCTACATCGGCTCCAACAAACAAAATAGGTTCCTCCAGAGTTTTTAAACGTGCTAATAAGCCATCAATATGATCATGATAGTCATCCAAAATAGTGTCTAATTCTGAACCCCTATAAACTCCCGTATATACATTATTTCTTCGCGCATCAAAAATTGGGCAGATAAATCCTTCATATAAAGCGGCATTTGCAGCTAATGCTTTCAAGCTTGATATCCCAATTAGAGGCTTTTGCAGTGTCCATGCTAGTGTTTTGGCCAGTGTTACACCAATTCGTACCCCTGTATAGGAACCTGGCCCCTCAGATACCGCAATTGCATCTAACTCGCTTGGCTTTATGTTGGCTCGTGCAAGTACATCCTCAATAGCAGGCATCGCTCCTGCTGAATGTGTTAATTTTATATTTTGTACAATCTCTGCAATCACTTGCCCATCCCTTACAACAGCAATAGACAGCGGTGCATTCGCTGTTTCAATCCCTAACCAAATCATTTTATTAGCTCCTCACATAATGCCTCATATCGCTTTCCACGAGGTGTTAACGCAAATCGTCGTTGATTTTCCCCGATTCGGTAAATCTCTATTCCTAAACGCTCCTGCGGTAAATCTTGTTCAATTAGATGTGCCCACTCTACAACTGATACAGCATCTCCGTAAAATAGCTCATCCCATCCAAGATCTTCGTCACTTTCAGCTAATCGATAAACATCTAAATGATTGAATGGTAAACGTCCTTCATATTGCTTCACAATCGTAAATGTTGGGCTATTTACCGTCCTCTTTACACCTAGCCCTTTCGCTAAGGCTTTTGTAAATGTCGTCTTCCCGGCACCCAAATCTCCCTCCAACGTTATCGTATCCCGGGCTTCTAGTAAGTTGGCAAGTTTCAATGCAAAGCTTTCAGTATCATCCAGTGAGTTCATTATTATTTCATACATCATGTCTTTTTCCTTTCCAAGCTACATTATCTCTAGTTTACCGAAACAAGCGTAAATGTTCAAAGCATCCAATGATTCTTCAAAAATTAATTTAAGTACACAGAGAAAGATCAATTATGCCTCAGCATAATTGCGTCCTGAATCGGCTTTGTACTTAGGCCTGATTGATGCAGGTCAGTTAGCCGTTATCGCATGGAACCGATGATTTTAGGCAACATCCTTTACTAATTCCTTTTCAATTCCGTGACATCCGCTGGAGGCTTTAGGCCAACAGATGTTTTTTCGTGCGAAAGCGTAGTGTTAACGCAGCAACATGATGTTGGTCACTCAGTCGTATGTTGTTGTTGCTGTCGCTTCGCTTTCGCACAGTTAAAACCGTATTGCCGTCGCTTCGCCACAGGACATGGGGTTCTTAGACTGAGTCCCTCTATTTCAGCGGGTGTATGGACATCCACTGAATAGTAACTTAAATTATCATTCATCTCACCACTTATAGAGGTGGAAGATTTCTGTCCGCAATGCTTTCGATACAAAAAACATTTGCTGAAAGAAGTTAAAAACACGTCTCCTTTATGGAAGAAGCATTTATGTTCATAAATTAAGTATTCTATTTGCCCTATGGTAAAACGAAACAAGTTATACGGCAAGTCTACTCATAATCTACGACAGTCATTCTATTAAGTATAAGTTGATTTCTATCTAGCAAAAATACTAATCAATCATGCATTTGTACACTTCAATTTAGCAATCCCCCCTTAAAATAAAGATTTCCTTATGTATTCGACAAAATAAAAAGCTAGTATAGCCCAATAAAATTTAGGAAAAGAAATTACCTTCATTTTGCCACATTCACAAAAATCTCCTTGATTCAAAACAATGATCAAGCTCTATTTTACTGGAGGCGTGTAAATCAACAAGAACTTACACATGTAGGAAATATTCTTCTATCTATTTAACGGGCTATATTTACCATAAATTTCATATTGACATTTAATACTCAAATAAAAAAAGCTCTTATGATTAATAAAATCATAAGAGCTGCAAATTTAACATTTAAAATGGCGGTCCCGACCGGGATCGAACCGGCGATCTCCTGCGTGACAGGCAGGCATGTTAACCGCTACACCACGGGACCTTTCTAAGACATTAATAAATATATCATAGAGAAACTATACATGCAATCTTTTTTATCACTTTAGTTGTAATAGATTACGAAATAATAACTGGTTGCAAGTTTAAAATCAGCTTATCATCATCATTTAAAATATTTTCCATTGTTTTATATTTTTTCTGGTCGACAAATTAAAGCCAGAAAGTATGTCCATTAAACCATTTAAATCTCTAAAAGAAACAATCCTTTATTGAACTGCTCTTAAATTTAAATGCATAGAAGAAGCCAATTTTACTCAAAGTATTTCTAATATAAAAATTAATAGTAATAAAATTATCCATATCTATTATGAGTAAGACAGAACTATAAATTAGCTATGAAAGATCAACTCCATCACCACCAGTATAACTCTCGCTCGAAATTTTTTTAAACACGTTATTATCATCCTGCAACCATAATAAAAAAGCCAAGGAATTAATCCTTAGCTTTTTAAATGCCTAGCGACGTCCTACTCT